>JACQUR010000353.1 GCA_016210245.1 Chloroflexota bacterium | reverse complement strand
GGCCCGGCCCGCCTTCGTGCTGCTGCGGGAGCAGGTGCGCTCCTGGACCCCGGAGCGGGCCGAGGCGATCAGCACCGTGCCGGCGGCGACCATTCGGCGGATCGCCCGGGAGTACGGCGAGGCAGCGCGGATCGGCAGCACGATCGTCATCGACGGCCAGACCCTGCCCTACCGCCCGGTGGCGGTGATGTACTTCAAGGGCGCCCAGGGGCATCGGAACGCCTGGGAGGCCAGCCTGGCCATGGAGTTGCTGACCGAGGTCGTGGGTGCCGCGAACGTGCCCGGCGGCCTGCTGGGCATGAACGCCTGCTCGCTCGGGCGGCCGGAGACCGAGCGGCCGCTCTGGGTGCCCTCGGCCGACGCGGATGGCCTGCTGCTCACCGGCACGTGGGTGGGACCGCCCCCCTACCCGCCCGCCGAAGTGCGGGTGGGCGAGCAGGCGGATGGGCGTGACCTGGTCCCCACCTGCCCCACCTCGTCCGGCCTGGTCCCGCTCTCCGTGCAGCAGCCGGAGCGGTTCGGCATCCCCTACCGGGTCGAGTTCAACTTTCACGTGGGCTCCAACTACCTGATGACCATGGCCAACCCCCGCCAGGTGGCCGAGGCGTTCAAGCCCATGTTCCAGGTCTCGTTCAGCCTGTTCCTGGACGAGTCGACCGATCTCTCGGACGTCGTCCTGCCCGCCGCTTCCTACCTGGAGCGACTGACCCAGATCCCGGATTGGATCAGCTCCAACACGGCGGTGGACGCGTGGAGCTACCACGTGCGCCAGCCGGTGGTGCCGCCCGCGGGGCAGCGGCGTGCGGTGGCCGAAGTGGTCCTGGACCTGGCCGAGCGCCTGGACATGCGCGAGGAGCTGTACACCGTCCTCAACACTGCCCTGAACCTCCAGGGGCCCCACGCGCTGGATCCGGCCCGCCGCTCCACCTGGGCGGAGATCGTGGACCGCCAGTACCGCGCCTGGTTCGGGGACGAGCGCGGGCTGGAGTGGTTCAAGGCGCGCGGGCTGCTCACGTGGCCCAAGCGGGTGGAGGAGGTGTACTGGCTGCCCTTCTCCAGCGCTCGCGTGCCCGTGTACCCCGAGTGGATGCTGGACGTGGGCGAGCAGGTGGAGCGGGCGCTCCGCGGGCTGCGCCTGGAGGCCGACACGGCAGGCTTCTCCGCCCTGCCCGGCTGGCGGCCGTGCGTGGCCCACGAGCAGCGGCCCGAGGGGGCGGACCTGTTCGCCATCTACTACAAGGTGCCGCTCCAGACCTTCTCCGGCACCTACAACAACCCCTGGCTGGCCGAGGTCTCGGAGATCAATCCGTTCGTCTACCGCGCGGCGATCAACTCGGAGACGGCCAGACGCAGGGGTATCAGCGACGGCGACTGGGTGCGCATCACCTCGGCCCGCACCGGGGACAGCCTGCGCATGCGGGCCGCGGTGACCGAGGGCATCCACCCGGAGGTGGTGGCCATTGCCGGCTGTGGCGGCCACTGGTCGCGCAACCTGCCGGTGGCCAATCAGGCCGAGAAGGGGGGCTGCTTCGAGTGGCTGGTGCCCGTCAGCCTGGACACCCTGGACCTGCCCACCCTGACTCTGGACACGTGCGTTCGGGTGAGCGTAGTGCGCGAGTGATCAGTGATCAGTGGTCAGTAGTCAGTGGCCAGACGGCCTTCTGACCACTGACCACTGACCACTGATCACTGGCCACTGACTACTCGCAGCCGCGCCAGCGTACTCAGCAACGCGGGGATGTCGAACGGTTTGGGGACGAGGGCATCCACGCCCAGGCTGCGCTCGGAATCGCGGGTCATGCGGGTGGCGGTCAGGGCCACCACGCGGCTGCTGCCCAGCAGGCCGCGCTCGCGCGCCTGGCGCAAGAACTCCCAGCCGTCCATGACCGGCATCATCAGGTCGAGCACGATTACGGCCGGGCGCTGCTCGAGCAGGCAATCGAGTGCCTCGAGGCCATTGGCTGCTTGCTGCACCGCGTAGCCCTCCTCGGCCAGCAACTCGCCCACCACCTCGCGCAGGGTGGGGTCATCTTCCACGACCAGGACCGCCGCAAGCTCCATCAACGCACTCCTCTGGCTCCCAGGGGAAGCCAGACGTAGAAGGTAGTGCCCTGCCCCTCCGCGGGCTCCGCCCAGATGCGCCCGCCGTGGGCCTGGACGATCCCACGGGCGAGGTAGAGGCCCAGGCCCAGGCCGGCTTGATAGCGGGTGAGCGGGTCGAGCGCGCGCTCGAACGGGCGGAACAGGCGGGGCACTTCGTTCGGCGGGATGCCCTGGCCGTGGTCGGCCACGCTGAGCAGGGCACCATCCACCTCCCCGGCCAGCGTCACCCGCACCTCGGTCCCGGGGGGCGAGAAGCGCAGGGCATTGGAGAGCAGGTTCAGCACCACTTGCTCGACTCGCGCCGGGTCCCACGCGCCCTGGAGTGGGGCCGCCGGCACGTCGAGGGCCAGGCGGTGCTGGCCGGCCTCCGCAATCGGGGTCACCTGCTCGACCGCGTCGCGCACCAGGGCCGCCAGGTCGGCCAGCGCGGGCCGCAGCTCCAGGCGGTCCTGGCGCAGGCGGGACACGTCCAGCAGGTCCAGCACCAGCCCGTTCAAGCGCTGCGACTGGCGCAGGATCGTGGACAGACTGCGCCTCAGGCGCACCGGATCGATCGCCTTGCCCGCCTCGACGTTGCGCAACAGCAACTGGGCGAGGGCATGGATGCTGGCCAGCGGCGTGCGCAGCTCGTGGGCGGCCACGGTCAGGAACTCCTCGCGCAGCCGCTCCAGGCGCCGCAGCTCGGTCACGTCGGTGTAACCCTCGATCCGCCCCAGCACCTGCCCGTCCTCGGTGTAGACGGGCGCGCTGTAGCGTTCGAGCGTACGGGCCGTGGGGTCGGTGACTTCGACCGTGTCGTGGGCGACCAACCGGGGCTGGCCGTACAGCTCGCCCAGCCGCTGCTCGAACGGCTCCGGCTCGGCCACCCGCTCCCGCATGCGCTCCACGACCTGGCCGCGGTTGGGTCGGTCTCCGGCCGGCAGCAGGTTCCCGCCGAACAATTCGGAGAGGCGTGGGTTGGCGAAGCGGACGCGTCCGTCGGCGCCTACCAGCATCACCCCCTGCTCCACCGCTCCCAGCACCGCCTGCAGATCGGCCCGCGCCTCCCGCTCCGCCGCCAGCAGGCGGGCTTGTGCAGCCGTCGCCGCAGCCACTCGCTCCTCGAGCAGCGCCCGCTCGCGCTCGAGCTGCGCAGCCATGGCGTTGAACTGGTCGGCCACCCGCTCCAGCTCGTCGCCGCTGCGGACGACCACTCGGTGCTGGAGTTGCCCCGCGGCCAGGGCCAGGGCTCCCGCAGCCAGCGCCCGCGCGGGCGCTGCCAGGCGGGCGGCCAGGGCCCGCGCCAGACCGAGCGCCAGGACAAAGGCGAGCAGCAGCAGCGCCGCCGTACGGACCAGGGCCGCGCGCCAGTCGGCGAAGGCGACCTCGGCCGGCACCGCGACGACCGCGGCCCAGGGAGTGTCCTCGATCCGGGCGAAGGCCGCCAGCCATTCCGTCCCGTCCTCGGAGCGGTACTCGTGCGTACCGCCGTCGTGGGCGCGCAGCGCCTCGACCACCTCGGCCGCCACCGACTGGCCGGGGCGTTCCTCGCCCTGGGGGGTGCGAGCGAACACCAGGCCCTGGTTTCGCTCCACCAGGCTGACCGCGGTGCCCATCGGCAGCTCCAGGTTGGCCCAGAGGTCCTGCAGCCTCAGCAGCTTGAGGCCGGCGCCCACGAAGCCAAGCAGGCTACTCTGCTCATCGAGCACGGGGGCCAGCATCCGCACCACCGGCTCGCCGGTCCATGGCGCCTGCACCGGCTGGCGGCCGATCGTGAAGCTTCGGGTTTGCAGCGCCTCCTGGAACTCGGGGCGTTGGCTCAGGTCGAGGCGCGCCTGGCCAGGCTGATGCGTCGAGAGGCCCTGCTCCTGCCCGTCGAGGCCGATGAAGAAGATGGCGTTGTAGCGGGGGTAACGGGAGACGATGGCGGCGAAGAGCTGGTCCCGCTGCTCGGGCGCGCCGCGCTTGACCGTTTCCACCTCGCTCAACGCATCGAGGAAATGGTCGGTCCCACGAGCCAGCTCCCAGGCGTGTTGGGCGGCCAGACGAGCGGTCACCAGCGCGGCGCGCTGGACCGCCTCGCGCTCGTGTACGAGGAAGGCAAAGGAGTCGATCGCGCCCAGCAGCAGGGCGGGCAGGAGCGTCAGCAGGGCGAGGCCGACGAGTTTGCTGCGCAGGCTTCGGCCCCGGCGGAAGGAAGTCCTGGCGCGCCTGGGCGAAAGGGCGCCTTCCAACTCGGCTCCGGCCTCCCTCGGCAGCACGTGCATGCGCTCACTCCCCACCCAGAGCTGCAGCAGCAGGCACAGGCATGGCGCGCTGTGGCCCTCATTTCTAGCCTACTACACCTGTCAAGGGGTCAGCCGGCTAGCGTCTCGAGAAATGCGGCCAGGAAGCGGGGCACGTCGGCCCGCAGGCATACCTGCGCCCGTGCGGGGCCCAGGCCGCGTTCGGCCGGCTGGGAGCGGCGATCGGCCAGGGTTGCACCCCGCGTCCAGGCGCCGCGCAACTCCACCGCCACCGGCAGCTCCGGCGCATCGCTGGCCAGAGTCGGGTCCAGCGCAATCGCCATGGCCAGCGGATCGTGGAGCGCCAGAGCGCGCAGGCCACTCCTGGCTGCGGCGAAGGCCATGGGCGCCTGGACGATCGCCTGCACGAACGGCGGCACGGGACCGGGGGCGCCGGCGAGGCGCTCCAGGTGTTCGTCGGCCAGCAGCGCCTGGCGGGTCACGTCCAGGCCGACGAGGGTCAGCGGCCAGCCGGCCGAGAACACCCGCTCGGCCGCCTCGGGATCGGCCCAGACGTTGAACTCGGCCGCCGGGGTGACGTTGCCCGAGACGCCAAAAGCGCCGGCCATGGCGACCACGCGCCGCACCCGCCCGGGCAGGCGCGGGTCCTTCAGCAGCGCGGTCGCCAGGTTGGTGAGCGGCCCCAGGGCAACCACCACCAGCGCCCCCTCCCACTCCCGCGCCAGGCGCACGAGCTGGTCGGCGGCGTGCTCGGCGCTCGGGCGGAGGCCGGACGGGGGCAGGCCACAATCGCCCAGGCCGTCGCGCCCGTGGACGCCGTGGGCGCCATGGAACGGCTCCACCAGCGGGGCGGCGCAGCCCTGGGCCACCGGCACCTCGGCGCGCCCGAGCAGCCGGAGCACCTTGAGCGCGTTCTCGGTCGCGCTCTCCACCTCCACGTTGCCAGCCACGGTGCCGATGCCCATCACCTGCGCCCGTGGGCTGCGCAGCGCCAGGATGAGCGCCAGAGCATCGTCCACCCCGGGGTCGGTGTCCACCACGATCCGTATCATCGGCGTAGCAGCGTACACACTTCGTCCAGGGTGGGCAGCGAGGGCTGCGCGCCCAGGCGGGTGGCGGCCAGGGCGCCAGCGGCGCAGCCGACCCGGACCGCGTGGGCCAGCTCCAGCCCGCGCGCCAGGGCCACCGCCAGCGCGCCGTTGAAGGCGTCGCCAGCGGCGGTGGTATCGGCCACAGCCACCGAGAAGCCCGCCACGTGGTCAGAGCGATCGTCCTCCAGCCAGAAGGCGCCGCGCTCGCCCAGGGTGATCGCCACCGCCCACGGTCCCTGCTGCTGGAGCAGCCGGGCCGCTGCTTCAGGATCGAGGTCGGAGCCTGCCGCGCCGGCCAGCGCCGCCGCCTCGCGGGCGTTGGGGGTGAGCACGTGGACCTCGGCCAGCAGGGCGGGCGGCAGAGGCCGGGCCGGAGCAGGATTCAGCACCACCCGCGCGCCCGCGCGCCGCGCCGCGTGCGCAGCGCGCACCACCACCTCCAGCGGCACCTCGAGCTGCAAGAGCGCCACCTGCGCCCCGGCCACAGCCTGCTCGGCGCGCGCGATGTCCGCCTCGCTCCAGGTGCCGTTGGCTCGCGGCACGACCACGATCGCGTTCTCGCCCTGGCCGTCTACGACGATCGAGGCCATCCCCGTGCCCTGCTCGGCATCGCGGGCCACGTCGTCCAGCGCCACGCCCGCTCGGGCCAGGCCCTCCAGGGCCAGGTGGGCGAAGAGGTCCTGGCCCACGCGCCCTACCAGGCGCACCTGGCCGCCCAGTCGCGCGGCGGCCACGGCCTGGTTGGCCCCCTTGCCGCCGGGGAACAGGTCGAACCCGTGGCCGACCAGCGTCTCACCTGCCCGGGGACGGCGCTCGGCCCGCACCACCACGTCCACGTTGATGCTGCCGACCACAGCCACGCGGGGCGGCGGCCCGTCGGTGAGGCGCTGGCACAGTTGGGATACGTCCATCTCAGCCTGCCTTGTGCCGCTTGCCCTTTGCCTTCTCCTCCGCGACCTGCTTGAAGCTCCTGAGCACGGCCTCCACGCGTTGCTCGGCGTCCTGGCTCACCTTGGCGAACGCCTCGCCCAGCTCGCCGCCGGGCGGGTTCAGCTCCATCGAGACCTGCACCCGGCAGCCACCGTCGACGGGCTCGAAGCGCGCGCTTCCGGAGTGGCCGATCCCGGAGATGCTCTCCCAGGCGAGGAGGCGGTTCTCCTGGCGCAGGGTCACCCGCGCGTCCCACTCATACTCCTGGCCCCGGGGCGTCCGCGCAACCCAGCGGTAGAGCTCCGGGCCGGTCTGGCGGACCTGCTTGACGTCGTCCATGAACTTCGGGAAGTCCTCGAAGCGTGCCCAGAGTTGGTAGCAGCGCTCGACCGGCGCCTGGATGTCGATCGTCCTCTCAACGCGAGCCATGGATGCTCCTCCGCGCGTCAGATGCGGGCCACTTGCCCGCCCGCGAGCTTGGCAAGGCCCGTTCCAGACTCAGAGCGCCTGTGAGGACCACATAGTATCCTATCAGCGCAGCCACGGCCCTGGACTCCAACTGCGCGGAGACGCTCATGCCACTGCTCATCGCCCTGCACGCCACGCTCGCCAACTCTATTATCCTGTATCTGCTCCTGGTAGGGCTGTGGGGGTTGGGCGGCTACTTCCGCGGCTTCCGCTTGACGCGCAACTACACCGGTGCGCTGGTGATCGGCGAGATCGTGCTCGTGGCCCAGGGCGTGGTGGGCCTGGCCCTGGTGCTGCTGGGCGTCATGCCCGGCGAGGGCATGCACTTCCTGTACGGCGTGGCCTCCGTCCTGGGCTTGCCCCTGGCCCATAGCTACGCCCAGGGCCGCGACGACCGCCAGATCCTGCTGATCTACAGCCTGGCCACCCTGTTCGTCTTCGGCCTGGCGGTGCGCGCCCTCACCACGGCAACCTGAACGTAGGGGCAGGCACAGGGGCCATCTGCTCCAACGGTCTTTTCTGGTTGGACCTGGAGGTTGATCTCGGCATGCCAGCAGAGGACCAGCATGATGATGTATACTTGCCACATGCAATGTATATCGAGTTGGAGAGGGCGATGCAACGCATGCGCCGCACCCAGATCTACCTTCCGTCTGATCTCAGCGCCGCGCTGGACCACCTCGCTCGCCAGCGGGGCACGTCCAGGGCCAACCTCCTGCGACTGGCCGCGCGTCGGCTCCTCGAGCAGGAGCAAGCTGGAGAAGAAGAGGATCCGATCTTCGGCATTATCGGTCTGGGCGATGCTGGCCCGGGGCGCGTCTCGGAGGAGCACGACCGGGTTCTGGCTGAACACCGTCTCAAAGGCCGCTCGCGGTGACGCGGGCCGTCTTCGTCGACACCTCCGCCTGGTACGCGCTGGCGGATAGCGGTGATACCCACCACGTCCAGGCCGAGCAGCGCCTGCGGCGTCTCCTCCGCGAGCGACGGACGCTGCTGACCAGCAATCACGTTGCCGGCGAGACGTACACCTTGCTCCGCGTGCGTCTTGGCTACAGAGCCGCCCAGGAGTTCCTACGGCGCACTCGGAACAGCGCGTTCGTGCAGCGGGTGTTCGTCCCAGAGTCCTGGGAGGAAACAGCCGAGGATCTACTGGTCCAGTACGACGACCAGGACTTCAGCTACGTGGACGCGACCTCGTTCGTCGCGATGCGCCGTCTCGGGCTGCAGGACACGTTTGCCTTCGACCACCACTTCGCCATCCCTGGCTTTGCTCTCGTCGCCGACGAGGGCTGAGACCATGAGCTATAAAGAACTCTGCGTCTCTGCGTCTCGGCGGTGAGTCTTGCAAGGCGCTCCAAGTTGGAGCAGATGGCACAGGGGCCTGCCCCTACAGCCGGATGCCGGCACAACTCCTGCTGCCGGATGCGGTCCGCGGCCCGCCCCGCGGTGGCCGAGGGGGCTGGTCGCTACCTTGCCTGGCAGACAGGAGATGTCCATGTCGCCCCCACGCATTCGTGTACCGGCTGGCCCTGCGCTCGCCACTCGCCCCGCTTATCCTGGACTTGTCGCAGCATCGCTACTCGCCACTCGGATGCCAGTGCTCGCCGCCATCCTGGCCGGCCTGCTGGCCCTCGCGGGGGCGCCGCTGGCCCTGGCCGCGGTGGGGCTCTGGTCGCAGCTCGGCCTGGCGGGCCTGCGGGTCGGCGCCCTGGCAGTCCATCCCAGCGACCATCGCGTGCTCCTGGCCGGCACCGACGGCCAGACCGGCCAGGGGGTGTTCCGCTCCCAGGACGCTGGCGCCGCCTTCACCGGCCAGAACCTGGGGCTGCAGAACTTCACCATCCGCGACCTGGCCTTTGACCCTGCGGATCCGAACATCGCCTTCGCTGCGACGGGGCGCAGCGGGGCTATCGACGAAGTGGCCGGCGTCCACCGCAGCGCCGATGGCGGGCGCACCTGGAACCTGGTGCTCCGCGGGTTTGCCGCGGCGATCGCCATCGACCCATCGAATCCCAACCTCGTCTACGCCGGCGGCGCTCCCCCGATCCGGAAGAGCACGGATCGCGGCCTGACCTGGTTCGATCCACAGACAGGCTCGCGCATCCAGAACGTGGACATCCTGGGAGTGGCTGTTAACCCCACCACCCCGAGCCTGCTCCTGGCTGGCGGGGTGACCGAGGGCGGCTCTGGCGGGGTGTTCCGCAGCACCGATGGCGGGGCCAACTGGCAGCAGGTGCTGGCGCTCACCGATGGCGTGAACGACGTCACCTTCGCCAGCGCCACCGTGGCCTTCCTGGGGGCCGGCACCGTGGGCCAGGACGCGGGCGTGTGGCGCAGCCAGGACGGCGGCCTGACCTGGCAGCGGACGACGGCCGACGAGTTCGGTAACGTCGTGGTCCACGATGTGCTGGCCAATCCGCTCAACGCCCAGACCATCTACGCGGGGACCAGCGGCCGGGGGGTGATCCGCAGCACCGACGGGGGCGACCGCTGGCTGGAGCTGAACCCGGAGCTGGGTACGGTCACGGTGCTCAGCCTGGCGATCGACCGGGCCGCGCCGCAGACCCTGTTCGCCGGGACCGATAGTGGGATCTGGGCGTTCACCATAGCCGAGCCACAGTTCACCGCGCCGACGGTCATCCTGGCGCCCAGCCGGGCCCTGCCGGGCGAGGCTATCCGGGTACGTGCGGAGGCCTTCACCCAGGCGGCCGGGACGACGCAGTGTATCGGCATCCGCGGCCCGGCCCAGAACATCGGCCTGGGGCTTGCCCCTGCTTTCAACCTGAACCTGGCCACCATCGCCATCAGCGGCAGCGGCCAGGGCGAGAACGTGGCCAGCGTGCCCTCCAACCTGCCGCCCGGCCCCTTCGAGATCGTCGTCGGCGGCTGCGAGCTCCAGCGCGGCATCGCACCTCTAGCCGGGGCGAGCGCCCAGCTCTCCGTGGGTGCCACCACCCTGTTCTTCGCCGAGGGCTCCACCCAGGCGGGGTTCGATACCTGGATCCTGCTCCAGAACCCCAGCTCGCAGCCGACCACGGCCACGCTGACCCTGATCGATGACCGGGGCGCGGCCCGCGCCTTCGTGCGCCAGCTCGCCCCCACCTCTCGCACCTCGATCCTGCTGGACGACCTGCTGCCTGGCGTGGCCGTGAGCACGCGCGTCGACGCCAGCCGCCAGGTGTTCGCCGAGCGGGCGATGTTCTTCGGCCCGGATGGGCACGTGAGCGCGGCGCTGCCTGCCCCGGCGCGGCGCTGGTTCCTGGCCGAAGGCTCCAGCCAGGGTGACTTCAAGACCTGGATCCAGGTTCAGAACCCCGGCCCGCAGGCGGCCCAGGTGACCTTCACCTTCCAGCTCGAAAACGGGTCGATGGTCACTCACCAGGAGGTCGTGGCAGCCACCAGCCGCTTTACCCTGCTGGCCAATCAGTTCGTGCCCGCGGCCGGCTTCTCCACCCTGGTCGAGAGCAGCGTGCCGGTGGTGGTCGAGCGGGCTATGTTCGTCGGCCCCATCGGCGCGCCCGTCGGCGGCCACGGCGCGCCGGCCGCGACGACTCCCTCCACCCTGTGGCTCTTCGGCGAGGGCTCCTCCCAGCCGAGCGTGCCAGGAGTGGCGTTCAACACCTTCGTGCTGCTCCAGAACCCGAACCCGCGCCCGGTCGGGGCCACGCTGCGCTTCCTGCGCGACGACGGCACGGTGCTCGACCTGCCGCTGACGCTGGCGGCCAACGCCCGCACGACCATCTCTGCCAACCTGCTGCTGGCGAACGAGGCCTTCGGTATCCGGGTGGAGGCGCAGGAGCCCATCGTGGCCGAGCGCTCCATGTTCTTTGGCCCGCAGGCGGTGGCCACCCACGATACGCTCGGAGCGGTCGCCCCGTCCGTGCGCTGGCAACTGGCGGAGGGCTCGACCGCCGCGCCCTTCGAGACCTGGATCCTGGTGGCCAACCCGAACGGTCAGCCCACCAACATCACCCTGACTTTCAGCACCGAGACCGGGCAGGTGGTGGAATTCCCGGCCAGGGTCGGCGCCAACACTCGCGCCACCTTCCTGGCCAATCTGCTGGTGCCCAACACCCCCGGGCTCTCCACCCGGGTCGATAGCGAGCTGCCCGTGGTGGTGGAGCGGTCGATGTACTTCAACGGCCGCCGCGGCGGGACGAACACCATCGGAATCGTGCCGTCGTAGGGGGCACGGGTTGGAGGTTGGAGGTTGAAGGTTGAAGGTTGGACGGACTACCTCCAACCTCCAACCTCCAACCCGTGCCCCCTAGCCGAACAGCAGCGCCAGCACCCAGCCCCAGACAACGGTGACGGGGTCGGATGCGGCGGGGCTCGAGGCCGGGGCAGCGGAGCGCGGGGGCAGCGGAGCCAGCGTCTGCGCCGGCGTGGGTGTTTGCGTTGGGGTCGGCGTCTCAGCCTGGGTGGGCTGGGGCGTGGAGGTTGCCGTCGCCGTGGCGGCGGGCGAGGGCGAGGGCGTGGGCGTTTCCGTGGGTGTGCTCGTCGCCGTGGCGGCTGCGGTCGGGCTGGGCGTACTCGTGGCCGTGGGCGTTGCCCCTATCGTCGCGGTCGCCGTGGGCGTGCTCGCCACCGTAGACGTCGCGGATGGCGTAGCCGTGGCGGCCGCTGTCTGGGTTGGGGTGCTCGTGGCCGTCGCCATCTGAGTGGGCGAAGCGGCGGCGGTGGCCGTCGGCGTCTCGCTCGGCGCGGTGGTGGGCGTCGCGGTGGCCGTCGCGGTAGCGGTAGCGGTCGCCGTTGGCGCAGGGGACACCGGCAGCAGGGCGATGTTGTCGACACGATAGGACGAGTCGTCGCAGTTGCGCTCGGCGCTGAGGGAGAGCGTGGCCGTGCTGGCGCTGGCGACGAACGAGACGGCGAAAGTCTGCCAGGCGGTCTCCGGGCTGGGGCGAGGCAGCTCCAGGAGAACGGTCCCACCGATGGCGACGCCGAAGGACAGCGGGCTTGGGCTACCAGCTCCGGAGTAGACGCTCTGGAAGTCACCACTGATTCGGTAGGTCTGGCCGACCGTTAGCCCGGAAATGGTCTGGCTGATCGTGGGGTCGGTCGCGCACGACCCGTTGTCGTTGAGAATGAAGTTCCCGCCGGGGTTTCCACCGCTGGATTGCCAGCCGCCGGCGGAGTCGATGTTCGCCCAGGACCAGCCGCTGGCGTCCACATCGAAGGTGCCGTTGGCGACCAGGGCGGTGGGCATGCCCGTCGGCGTGATCGTCGCCGTCGCGCTGGCCGTGGGCGTGACCGAGGGGGTAGGCGTCCGGGCCAGGGCGGAGCAGGTCGTGCTCCCACTGGGCACGGGCGCCATGCATGGGAAGGGGTCCTGCGCCCCGGCCGTGCCGGCGAGGGTGTAGGGGGTATCGCCGAGGCCGTCCCCGTTGGCGTCGGTGCCCGTGTAGTCGGACCAGTAGTTACCCCGCGTGGTGGCCGGATCGTACCAGGTGACCGCGCCGGCGGCCGAGTCGTCCCTGGCGGTGAGGCCCGAGCTGGACTTGACGACGTTGTTCGCGTAGACCGCTACGGGAACCAGGGCGACCGGGGTGGTCGTGGGGGTGGGCGCGCCGGCGCCGGCCGCCTGGATGCCCAGGCTGGCGTTGTTGGCCACCTGGTTGCCCACCACCACGCTGTTGGTGACCCCGACCAGGGACAGCCCGGCCGTGGCGTTGTCGTGCAGGGTGTTGGCCTCCAGGCGCAGCCCCTCCGTCCCGCTGGCCTGCAGCCCGATCCCGGCTCCGCTGACGTTGTTGCCCTTGATAGTGAGCCTGTCCGCCGTCCGACGAGTCCTGAGTGTTGAGTCCTGAGTCCTGAGTCCTGAGTCCCGAGTCCCGAGTTGCGAGGCGCGAGGTGCGAGCGGCTTCTGCGCCCCGGAGGTCGGACTTTCGGCTTTCGACTTTCGGCTTTCGACTTCAGACTTCAGACGCTGGATTCGAGACTTCCCGTCTTCGCGCGCTGGCTTCTGGGGCCTGGCCGCCTGCGCCCTGGGCGCTGGCGCCTGCTGCCGCTGCGCCTGAGGCGGTTGCTGGTGGGCCCGCGCCTGCTGGCGGTGCGTCTGGGCCTGCTGCTTGCGCGCCTGAGCTTGTTGCTGATGCGGCTGCGCTTGCGGCTGGCGCGGCTGCGCCTGCGGCGTAGGCGGCTGGGCCTGCTGGCCGGGCTGGGCCTGCGGCAGACCCGGCTGGACCTGTGGCCTGGTCGGCTGCGTGCGCTGCGCGGGCGCTTGCCGCTGCTCCGCAGCCCGCGTCTGGCCCCTCGCTTGCTGCCGCGCCTCCACCTTCTTCCGAGCCTCCGTTCGGCGCTGCTGGCGGGCGGTGTCGGTGTTGGTCGTGGCCGCGGTCCTGGCCGAGGGGGCGGCCGCGGCGGTGGGCGAGGGCGCCGGGCCGGCCTGGATGCCCACCTGGCCGCCGGTGGCGGTGTTGTCCTGGACGACGATGCCCGTACCCTGGTCGACCAGGATGCCCGCGCCCCCGCTGCCGCTCACCGTGTTGCCCGAGAGCGAGATGGCGCCGCCGCTGGCGATGGCCTGGGCGTCGATCCCGTTGAGCGCGCTGTTGGCGATGACGTTGTTGGCGATCGCCACCGACTGGCTCTTCCCGCCCATCCCCAGGAAACCGCCATACCCATCGCGGGTAGTGAGGCCGTGGCCCGGGCTCCCGGTGACCCGGTTGCCGGAGAGGCTGATCGGGCCGATAGCCGCGCTGCTGCCGACGCCCTGGTCCATGTCCGCTGCGTCGAACTGGGCCCCGTCGACCCGGTTGTTGTCGACGTTGATGGACAGGATGGTGGTCGTCCCGCCCGAGATCGTGCCCGTGTTGCCGTCGCCGATGGCCACGTTCCCAACGTGCTCGACCAGGCAGCAGACGTCGAACTCCTTGTACGCGGAGGGAGTGGTATTGGCCAGGGTGTTGTTGCTGATCGAGACAGGCCCCACGCTGGTGGCGCCCAGGGTGATGTTGGCCCCGTTGTCTCCGGGAATCGTCGCCTCGCCCACGTACATTGCGGCGCAGCAGGCCTCGATCTCGGCGCCCGCGCCGCTGGCCGCATTGGCGGTCACGCTCGCCGAGCCGACGCTGACGCTGCCCAGGTTGATCGACCCGCCACGGTTGGCGGAGGTCCCGCTGCCGAAGGAGGAGCGATTGACCCGGTAGAGCGGTTCGGACACGTCCAGGGTCCCGCCGCCGTTGGCCACGTTGCCGCTGACGGTGATGTTGCCCACCACGACCGGGGCAAGGGTGGTGCTGCCGCCAGCCGCGTTGCCCTGGACGTAGACGTCGTTCACGTACTCCACCGGGCAGCACACGTCCAGCCAGCCTCCATCGGCCACGGTATTGCCGGTGACAATCAGGCTGCCGAGCTGGACTGCGCCCTGGGTGATGGTGCCGCTGTTGTTACTGACCCAGGTATCGTCGTTGACATCCTCGATCGGACAGCAGACCTCCAGGTCGCCACCGCCGCTCACCCGGTTGCTGGTGACGACCACGTCTCCGATAGTGGTGGAGCCGATGGTAATCGTCCCGCTATTGCCATAGAGATTCGCCGAGCCAACGTCCTCGATCGGGCAGCACACGTCGAAGTCGCCAGAGTCCCAGTTGCCGTAGCGATCCACTTGCGGAGCGACAGCGTTCTCGCTGGCGGTGAGGTTCCCCATAGCGAAGGGCCCGAAGGTAACGGACCCGCTATTGGTCGCGCTGACCTGGACCTGGCTGACCCACTCGACCGGGCAGCAGAGGTCGAAGTAGCTCCCGCTGTTCCCGGCCACTGTGAGTTGGCCAAAGGTGGCGCCGCCGATGGTGACGCTGCCGCTGTTGCCAGAGCCGACCCCCGGCAGGTACACGTCCTCCAGCGGACAGCACACCTCGATGCCGCCGCCGCCGCTGGCGGCGTTGTTGCTGATGACGATGTTGCCCATCGAGAAGCCGCCGGCGGTGACGGGCCTGCTATTGTTGCTGGCGACCCATGGCTCGTGGACATCCTCCAGCGGGCAGCAGACGTCGACGTCGCCGCCTCCGCTCACCAGGTTGCTCGTGACCACGAGGTCGCCCACCGTGAAGCTGCCGATGTCGACCCTCCCGCCGTTGTTGGAGCCGATGGACCACTCGTGTACGTCCTCGAGTGGACAGCACACATCCAGCTCGTCGCCCGTCCCGGCCAGGGTGTTATCGGTCACCAGGATCCGCCCGGCGACGAAGGGGCCGACGGAGATATCTCCCCGGTTATCCGAGTAGGTGCTGAACGTATTCACCCACTCGATCGGGCAGCACAGCTCGATGTAGCCGCCGCGGCTCACGCTATTGCCGCTCAGGACGATGTCTCCCAGGGTAATGCCGCCGACGGTCACCTGGCCGGAGTTGCGCGCGAAGCCCCAGAAGTCCTGCACGTCCTCCACGGGGCAGCAGAAGTCGAGGCCGCTGCCCTCACTCGTGACGTTGTTGACGACCCGCATGGCACCCATGGCGATCGGGCCGACGGTGACGCGGCCGCTGTTGTCGTCGCCAACGTAGAACTCGTTGACCTCCTCCAGCGGGCAGCAGACCTCCAGGTCATCGCCCCCGCGCACGGTGTTATTGCTCACCACGAGGTCGCCGACGGTGATCGACCCGATCGTGAGCGCGCCGCTGTTGCTGCTGTACACGTAGAAGTCGTTGATATCCTCCAGCGGGCAGCAGAAGTCCAGCTCGCCGCCGTTGAGCACGGTGTTGTCGGTCAGCACGATGCCGGCCACGGTGATCGCCCCGATGGCCACCGCGCCGCTGTTGCTACTGCCGACGGAGAAGTCGTTGACCTCCTCCAGCGGGCAGCAGAACTCCAGATCGCCCCCACCGCGCACCACGTTGCGGGACACGGTGATCGGTCCGATCGAGGATGGTCGAACGGTGAAGGGCAGGGTATTGCCGGAGGCTGGCCCCCTGGAGTTGACGCTCTCGAGCGGGCAGCAGACATCCAGGTCGCCCATCCCAGTCACTACGTTGTCGGTGACCGAGATCGAGCCAACGTTGATCCCCTCCACGTTCTCGACCACGCAGCAGGCGTCGAGCAGATCGTAGTAGTAGGAGGAGGTGGTGTTGGTGATGGTGTTGCTGGTAATGGCGATGCTAGCGATATCCGCGTCCTTGAGGTTGTTGACCCAGCAGCAGATATCGACGGTGTCGGTGGAGGCGGCGTGGGTGATGGTATTGCCACTGAAGACCAGGGTCTGCACCGGGCCCTCGTTGGCGTAGCAGCAGGCTTCGACCGCCTCGTTCGTCGCCCCGGAGATGGTGTTGCCCACCAGGGCGATGCTGTCCATGAAGTCGGCGTACTGGGAGAAGATGCCCCGCCCTCCGGCCCCGGCGATGGTGTTGTTGGCGATGGCCAGGAACTCGCCCGCGGGGAAGAGGTACTGGCTCAGCGGGCCCTTGGAGAGCAGCATCCCATCGGCCAGGCTGTTGGTCACCGTGTTGGCCGCAATGGATAGGTTCTCGCCCACCGCCACCAGGCCGCGGCGGTTGCCGTCCAGGGTAGTGCCCTGGAGCAGCACGTTCCTGGCCGAGAGGTCGACCACGATGCCGCCGACCGGGAGGGCCACGTCCGGCGTCGGGGAGGGCGGTGGCGCCGGGTCGGGCGCGGTGGCGCCAACGACCTTCAGGTCCTTGATGGCCACGTTCCAGGCCGAGACGTAGAGGCCGAAGCTGCTCCCCGCGGCGTCGACCACCGTGCTGGCGCCCGCCCCCTGGAGGGTGAGCGGTTTGCCGATCTTGACCTGCTCGGCGTAGGTACCCGCCTGGATGCTGATGGCGTCGCCGGGCGTCGCCGCGTCCACTGCCGCCTGGATGCTGGTGCTGCACGGGCTGGACTGGCCGGTGCAATCCGGGGCCACGACCCGGGTGGTGGGCGTGGGCGGGGCCACCACGTCCTCGATCACGGTGACCGTGCCATCACCCGAGTTGGTGACGTACACCCGATTGGTGCGCGGGTTCACCGCCACGCCCGAGGGGCTGCTGCCCACCGCGACCGTGGCGACCACCGTGTTGCTGGCGCCGTCGAGAATGGAGACCGTGCCGCTGCCTCGGTTGGCCACGTAGATCCGGTTCGTAGCCAGGTTCACCGCGACGCCCATTGGTTCGTTTCCAACGGGGACCACCGTGGCAACCGCGTTGGCGAGGCCGTCGATGACCGACACCGTGTTGTCGCCGCTGTTGGCCACGTAGAGGCGGTTGGTGGCCGGGTTGACCTCGAGCCCGGACGGGTTGGCCCCGACGGGTACAACCGTAGCCACGGCGTTCGCCGCCGTGTCGATGGCCGAGATGGTGCCGGCGGTGGAGTTGCTCGCGTAAGCGCGGTGGGTGTTGGGATTGGCCGCAATGTTCCTCGGCCCGTCGCCGGCCGAGAGGTCGATGAAGGACGAGTAGTCCACCCCGGAGTAGTAGCTCACGCTCCGGGTGAACGAGCGGATGCTGTTTGCGCCGCCCTGGGCCAGGAAGATGCGCCCGGCCTGCGGATCTACCCCGATGCTGCTGCCGCTCGCCGGGGTGGCAAGCGCCAGCGTTCTGGTGATGGTGTCCCCAGGCCCGAGGGCGTACGCGCTGGCCAGGCCGCTGTTGCCCACGTACACCTCGTTGGCGCGGGCATTCACCCCCACCGCCGACGGATTGGCGCCTGCGTCCGGAGCGGCGATGGTGGCCGCCACGACGTTGGCAGCGCCATCCACCACGGCGATAGCGTTCCCGCTCCCGGTGGCCACGTACACGCGGTTGGTCCGGGGGTTGACGCCCACCCCCATGGGGCTCCCGCCCACCGCCACCGTGCCCACCACCCGCAGGCCGGGGCCGGGTCCGATGGGCGTGGCCGTGGCGGTCGGGACGACGCTGGTCGGGCGCACGGAGGTCGCGGTCGGGGTGGGCGTGGCCAGGATGGCGGCGCGCAGGCGGCGGAAGATGTCGGTCGCGCTATTGGTGTCGCCCGCCACCAGGTTGCCGGCCTCGGAGGTGAAAACCACGGAGCTGCCATCCGCGCTGAGCGCGGGGTCGGACGAGCGGCCCTCGCCCGGCACGCCGCTGCCGTCGACCGACAGCAGCATGGTGGTATTGGCGGACGTGTCGCGAACGAAGACCTCGCTCCGCCCCCAGTGGCTGGCCACCGCCAGGTTGGTGGCCGCGGAGCTGAAGGCCACGTAGCGGCCGTCGGGGCTGATGGCGGGGTCGAACGATGGGCTATTGCCCTGGAGGCCAGTGCTGTCCACGGACACGCGAGTCGTGGTGCTGGCCACCGTGTCGCGGACGAAGACGTCGGACTGGCCATTGGTGTCACCCGGGACCAGGTTGCTGGCATCAGAGTAGAAGGCGACGTAGTGGCCGTCGGCGCTGATGGCCGGGCTGTAGGAATGGCCGTTGCCCTGGACGCCGCTGCTGTCCACCGAGACCCGGGTGGTGGTGCTGGTCTGCAAGTCGCGGACGAAGACGTCAGTACACTGGTAGGAGTAGTAGTAGTAGGAATAGCAGTAGGTGTCGTTCGCGACCAGGTTGCTGGCGATAGAGGCGAAGGCCACGGAGCGACCGTCGGCGCTGATGGCGGGACTGGAGGAGTAGCCGTTGCCGTCGTCGCCAGTCATGCTCACGGAAACCCGAGTCGTCGTGCCGGCCACCAGGTCGCGGACGAAGATGTCGGAGTACCCGGAGACGTCGTTCGAGACCAGGTTGCCGGCCGTGGAGACGAAGGCCACGGAGCGGCCGTCGGCGCTGATCGCGGCGTCGTAGGAATCGCCGTTCCCTTGGACGCCGCTGGACGAAACCGAGATCCGAGTGGTGGTGCTGGCCACCGTGTCGCGGACGAACACGTCCAGCCGACCGTTGGTGTCGCCGGGCACCAGGTTGTCGGCGTAGGACTCGAAGGCCACGTAGCGCCCGTCGGTGCTGATCGATGGCCTGAAGGAGGACCCATCGGCCGGGGTGCCGTCCGAGGCGACCGAGACGCGGGCGACGGTGTTGGCCAGCGTGTCGCGGACGAAGATGTCGGCCACGCAGTTGGTGTCGCCCGCGGCCAGGTTATCGGCCTCGGAGGCGAAGGCGACGTAGCGCCCATCGGCGCTCATCGCGGCCTGGAACGAAGCCCCGTTCCCCTGAGCGCCATTGCCGCTGACCGAGAGGCGAAGGATCGCTCCGCCGGCCCCGGCCGTGGCAGTGGGCCCGGGCGTGCTGGTCGGCACCGGAGTGCCAGTGCCGCACGCCGCGGCGGGCGTAACCACGGGGCGCAGCGTGCTCGTAGGCGTAGATGTCGCCACGGCCGTGACCGTTGCCGTCGCGGTCGCGGTGGGGGTTTCCGTCGCCGTGGACGTCGCCGTCGCCGTCGCCGCTGTGGAGCGCACGGCGGCGAACAGGCTGAAGTGGATGGTGGTGCCGGTGATCGTGCTGTCCGGGTTGAGGGTGCTGGGCAGCGCTTGCCAGGTGGCTCCGTCCCACCAGGCCACGCTGCTGGGCGGCGTGCCGGTGTAAGCCAGCGTCACCTGGACCGGCTGGCTCAACGTGGTGAGGCTCGTTCCGCTCGCGCTCGTGGCGCTGATGTCCACCACCGGGCCGGCCACCTGGACGCCGGGCACGGGCGCGGGCGCGGGCGCCTGCGCGATGCGGAGGGTGGTGCCGTCGGGCACTGCGCCGGATGGCAGGGCTACGCTGGCGCTCTGGTCGGGCATGGCCACCGTGCCGCCGCTGGAGCCCACGACCACCTGGGTCACGACCGCCGTGGGCGTGGCGGTCGGCGCGGGCGCGGACGGCGGAGAGGTCGGAACGGCCGTCGGCACGTCGGTCGGCACCGCCGTGGGCGCGGATGTCGGCACGGGCGCCGCGGTCGGCGGCACCGGCGTGCTCGTCACCGGGGTGGCGCCGGTGATGCCACCGATGCCAGGGAGTGTGGGCGTGGCCGTGGGCCGCAGCGTGGGCGTCAGCGCCACGCTGGTCGCGGTCAACTGCACCCCGGGCGTCAGCAGCGTGTCCGGGGTCAGCAGCAGCAAGAACTGGGAGTCCAGCGTCGGCGTGGGCAGCGGCGTGGCGCTCGGCCCCAGGGTAGCGGTGACCGGCGCTGTCGGCGTGGGTGTGGTCGGCGTCTCGGGCACAGCCAGGGTGGGCGTGCTGGTGGCCGCTTGCCCGGTCGCCTGGGCCACCGCCGTGGCCAGCATCCGCCCCATCCCTGCGGCCAGGACCGCGTTCGCCGGCGGCGGATCGACCGCATCCGGCCTGTTCGCGCCCATCCCAGCCTCGCTGGGCGGGGTGGGGGGGGCCAGCGGCCGCGTGGACGGGGCGAGCGGCGCAGGCGGCGGCGGGGGCACCACCGTCACCTCGCCCGGGTTCACTCGCCTGGTCACCCCGCCCGCCGCTACCTCGAAGCTGCCCGCCCGAGCGCGGAACACCTGGAACTTGTCCCGCGTGACCGTGGTCTCCACCTCGGTGCCCCGCACGAGGGCTACCGCCGAAGGGGTCTCGATCCGATAGCTGGAACTGGGGGTCATCAGTTGCACCACCCG
>JACQUR010000351.1 GCA_016210245.1 Chloroflexota bacterium | reverse complement strand
GCTGCTCGCCCGCTGAGCCCACGAGTCTTCCCGCAATCCGGCGTAATCTACCGAGAGCGAATGGGCGTTTGCAGTGGTCTTTCAGGTGGTGTATCATAGATGAAAGCCACCCCGGCCAGGTGCCGGGCGGGAGGGGTGCAAGATGCATGTCGCGCTCGAGCAGGCTGCCCATGGCCTGGCGACGCGTCTGGAGGTGCCGTCGCTGGTGCGGTCGCTCCAGGACGTGCTGGGCCAGCGGTTGGTGGCCGTGATCGCAGGCGTGAGCGACGCCAAGGCGGTGGGCAAGTGGGCCCGAGGCGAGCGTGTGCCACACCCGGAGGCGGAGCGCAGGCTGCGCCATGCCTTCTACATCACCCAGTTGCTCCTCCAGCAAGAGTCAGCCGAGACGGTGCGAGCCTGGTTCATCGGAATGAACCCCGACCTGGACGACCAGGCGCCCGCGCTCGCGCTGACTGAGCACCCGCAGGAGGTGCTGAGCGCCGCCCGCGACTTCCTGGCCAACGGGTGAGCCCGGTCCGGAGAGCCCGCACTCCGCGCGGGGTGCTCTTCCGGATCAGCCGCCTCCCCGACCCGCTGGCGTGGCTGCCGTGGGAGGTGGTGGGGAACGGACGCTTCGATGACCCGCGGCGCCAGTTCCGCGTGCTCTACGCCGCCGCCCAGCGCCGAGGCGCCTTCATCGAGCTCCTGGCGCGGCTACGTCCGTCGCTGGCGGTGCTTGCTCGATTGCAGCAGGTGGGCGACGAAGAGGCGGTTCCGAAGGCTGCTCTCCCGAGCAGTTGGTACCAGCGACGTGCGGTTGCCCGGCTCCGCCTCTCGGCAGGGCAGCGCTGGCTGGACCTGCGGGCGACGGAGACACGGCAGGCCTTGCGCGGCGAACTGGCGACCACGTTGCTCTCCCTGGGATTCTCCGATCTGGACGTAAGCGGAGTGTTCGGTCCCCAGAGGACGCTCACCCAGACCATCGCCCGCTGGGCCTACGAGCGCGGATACGCCGGGCTGGCCTACGCCAGCCGTCTGGATGCAACGCTCACGCTGTGGGCGCTGTTTGAAGGCGCGTCCTTCGAACCGATTGGGCTCCCCGAACCTATCACGCCTGACGATCCGGATCTCGTAGCGACCGCGCAGCTCTTCGGCCTCGTCCTCTGAGTCTGGATTCCGTACTGGACATTGGCGAGAACACTCACCGCGTAGTAGGGCTTTCACTGGTGGTCTCGTGGCCTCTTGTGGCAGGCGGTGGCAAATCCCCAGGGGTGAGCGTAGAATTGAGCACGAGGTCTGACCCAGGCAGACAGGGCGGCGCGTCCAGCCCCAGGCACCGGCGGTGAACTCACCGCTGCGGACCATGTCCGCGAATGGGCAATGCGATGGCATCAGGGGAGCTCTTCCCCTCGGCGTCCAGCCGGATCGCACCGCGAGCAAGCGGTACTATGACACGGACCGACCCGTCTCGGCTGCACTTCAGGCCTCATACCATACACGCGCTCATCGGAACGCCTCTCCCGGCGCCCCTTGGTTCAAGTCACCCAAGAAAAGCCTCGCTCCGCCACATCTCGGCCCGATTTTCCCCTGTTCTCGCCAATGTCCAGTTCCGTAGTCTGGGGCTGGGGTTGATGAGGTTGGGCGAGTACGAAGGTGTGCCTGCTGTGTGGGCGTTACGAAACAGGTTGGAGCGCCTGCTTCGCTGGTGATCTCTTCTCCGACGATGCTCTCGAGTTGGGAGATAACGCCCGTTTGGTCGATGTCGTCTTCAGCGCGATTCACGCGCGCTAGCTGGGCAACGGGCATCGGTGGCCGCCTGGTCCTCAGACGCCATCTTCGCGGTCTTCGACGATCGTGGCCGAGAGGGGTGGCACCAGCTCAGGCATGGATCGTCTGAGCGTGTCGGGGTGGGGCAGGTCCTCGCGTGGGCGCAGGTGCGGCGGCAGGTGGTTCACGTCCAGCTCGACCGCCAGGTCGCCCAGGGCACTCCGAATGTGCTGCACTTGCTCGAGCAGCGCCTCCTCGGCCTGGTCCACCACGGCATCTCGCGCCAGCGCCTCGCGGAGGGCGGCGACGATCAACTGGTTCAACGACGCCCCTGTGCGCTCGGAGGCCGCGCGCAGACGGCGGTGCAGCTCCTCAGGCAGCCGCAGGGTGACTCTCGCCATGCCGGGCTCCTGGCTTTGCATACGACACCATGGCGTCAGTATTCTTGCACCAGGCCGGACTTGTGGAGAGGCCGGTCCATGGGGTTGAGCAAGGCTAATGCGTGGGGTGACGCCATCGGCAAAGCCCAGGGTCTGCAAGAGGTTCTAGCACTGGTGAGCTCCCCACTCGGCGACGGCCAGGACCGAGAGATGGCTGGAGAGCATGGCGGCCACGGTCAGAGCGAGGACCGCCGGCAGCGCGAAACGGGTCCCTTGGCGTCGCCGCGGGTCGGGGACGGTGGCGAAGGCGGCGAGCAAGTCTTGCGGTGCGACGACGAGGGGAGTGGGGGCGCCCGCGCTGGGCGTCGGCGTGGTTGCGGCGGTCCGTGCGGACGTGCCCGACTGCATCGGGCTCTCCTGCGGCAAGATGGTTGCGTCGAATACAGCCATCCTACCAAAGCAGAGCCCTGTGTCTACCCCCTTCCAGAACGCACAAGCCCTGGGTTGGCGGGTCGCCCGAAGCTTGAGTATGGTACGAGAGAGGTGGCACGATTCGGAGGCGCTTCAACATGGGAGATGAGCATGGCTGCTAGGAGTTACGCGACCGGTGTTGAAGACTGACGCCTTCCAGCGTGGGGGACAGCCTGTTTGGGGAGCTGCACATGAGTGAGTTGCACCGCATCACAATCAGACCCGAGCAATGTGCCGGGCGACCATGCATCCGCGGCCTGCGCATGCGCGTGAAGGATATCCTGGACCTCTTGGCGTCTGGCGCGAGCCGCGAGGAGATCCTGGCGGACTACCCGTACCTGGAACCAGGAGACATCACCGCGGCGCTCGAGTACGCCGCGAAGCAGAGTGACCACCCGGTGCTCCGGGTCGTCTGATGCGCTTCCTGGTGGATGCCCAACTCCCGCCAGCGCTCGCGCGCTGGTTGGGCGAGCGCGGCCACGCCGCCGAGCATGTATTTGACCGGGGCATGGCAGCGGCGGACGACCGGGTCATCTGGGACTGTGCCCTGGCGACTGGTGCCGTGATCATCACAAAGGACGAGGACTTCGCCATCCGTCGCGCTCTGGCTGCCGAAGGCCCTCCGGTCGTGTGGATCCGCTGCGGCAACACCCATCGGCGCGAGCTGCTGACGTAGTTTGAGTTTCGGTTGCCTGCCGTGCTGGAGGCGCTGGAACGCGGCGAACCGCTGGTGGAGATCGTCTGAGGCTACCGATGCCAACGGATGTCAGCGAGAAGAGCCTGGAGCCCCCGATCGTCGCCGCCCTCACCCACCGGCCAGATATGTAGCGAGCTGCCGTTCCTGACCACCGGGGTGGTTGCCCCCACAATCCGTGGGGTCGAGCGTGACCCCTTCACCCAACGGGTACAGCGGCCAGGCTCCACCCCACGGATCAAGGTTGCCCTTGTAGCCTTGCAACAGCCTTGCTACCATCGAATCCCCGAACCCGCCGCGGCCGCGACGCCGCGAGCTTGCCGTGCTGAGAAGGGCTATGTCTACTGCGCCCGACAATCTGCGCGCCGAGATCATCACTGCCTGTCGCGTGCTCACCTACTACAAGCTGGTCGAAGGCTTCGGCCACGTCAGCGCCCGCATCCCCGGCTCGGACCACCTGCTCATCACCCCACGCAGGGCGCTGGGGCTGGTGGCGCCGGCCGAGCTGGTGGAGGTGGACCTGGAAGGCCGCCAGGTGGGTGGGGAGGGCCGCCCGCCGCTGGAGACGCCCATGCACCTGGCCGTCTACCGCCGCCGCCCGGATGTGGCCGCGCTGTGCCGCGCCCATCCCCGCTTCATCGCCGCCTACGCCTGCGCCGCCGAGCCGCTCCAGGTGGCCCACGGCTTCGGCACCAACCTGGGCACCGTGGTGCCGGTCTTCCGGCAGCCCTTCCTGATCGTCGACGCCGAACTGGGCGAGGGCGTGGCCGAGGCGCTGGGCCAGGGCGAGGCGGTGATCCTGCAGTCCAACGGCATGCTGGCCACGGGCACCTCGGTGCCGGAGGCGTGCGTCAAGACCCTCTTCCTGGAGGAGATGGCCCGGGCGCAGCTCACCGCCCGCGCCGCCGGGCTGGCGCCGCGCGCCTACACCCCCGAGGCCGCGGTGCGCCGGCGGGGGATGGACACGCCCAACGAGCCGGTGCGAGCCTGGGAGTTCTACGCGGCCGCGGCCGAAGGGAGACTCTGATGGCCACACTACGCCTCACCCTGGCCTGCGGCGAGTACGACCGCACCCTGGCGTTGCTGGACGGCCGCGTGCAGGCGGACGGGCTGGAGCTGCAGCTCGTGCCGATGAACAACGCCTTCGAGCGCCACGATCGGATGATCCGCCAGGAGGCGTTCGATGTATGCGAGCTGTCCATGTCCTCATATCTCATGGCGCGCCAGCGCGGCCAGGCGTTCCATGCCATCCCTGTCTTCCCCTATCGCATGTTCCGCCATGGGTACGTGCTGGTCAACCGAGGGGCGGGCATCGAGCAGCCGGCCGACCTGGTGGGCAAGCGGATGGGCATTGCCATGTACCAGGTGACCACCGCCCTGTGGGTGCGGGGCCACCTGCTGCACGAGTACGGGGTGGGGCCGCAGCAGATGGCCTGGTACACCGAGATGCCAGAGCTGGTGGGCTTCGCGCCGCCGCCAGGCGTGGCTATCCACCAGGTGGCGCCCGGCAGCCTGGAGCCGATGCTGCTGCGAGGCGACCTGGACGCGCTCATCCTGATCGAGGAGGTGCCCCAGGAGCTGCTGCGGACGCCCCAGGTTCGCCGCCTCTTTCCCAACTACGCCGAGGTGGAGCGCGAGTTCTACCTGCGCACCCGCATCTATCCAGTCATGCATGCCCTGGTGGTCAAGGAGCCGATCCTGCGCCAGCACCCGTGGCTGGCGGACAGCCTGCGCCGCGCCTTCGAGCAGGCCAAGCAGATCGCCCTGGAGCAGCTCCGCTACCCCCGCACCGTCACCCTGGCCTGGGCCGGGGCCTACCGCGAGCAGGAGCTGGAGGTCTTCGGCTATGACCCCTACCCCTACGGCCTGGAGGCCAATCGCCCCACTCTGGAAGCGCTGGCCACCTACTCCCACGAGCAGAGTCTGACCCGGCGCCGCTTCGCCGTGGAGGAGCTGTTTGTGCCGGATGCTGGAGGCGAGTAGGTCGACTCTCCCCTGCAACGGCTTCAACCCGACACCGATGGGGAGCGCCAGCTACGAGCCGAGCCAGGCCGGACCCGTCAGGGCTTGAGTGGGACCTCGGCCGGCGGGGCGCTGATGACCAGCAGGCGCGCCTCATCGGCGCCCATGGCTTCGTAGGTGTGCGGCAGACGCCCGTCCAGCAGGGCACTGTCCCCCTCGACGAGCTCCTCGGTGTGCTCGCCCTGGAGCACCCGGACGTGGCCGGCCAGCACCCAGACCAGCTCTTCGCCAGCGTGGGCATGATCGCAGCCGCCCGCCCTGCCGCCAGGCGCCAGGCGCAGCAGCGCCGCCTGGGCAGCCCTGGCCTCCAGGAGCGGGGCCAGGTACTCGGCCTCCGGGCCGTCGCCCCAGCGCAGGCGGGGCCGGCGGTGCGCCCGCACGACGCGCGGTGCAGGGGGCGGCGCGGCGAACAGGTCGCCCGGGCAGAGCCCGAGCGCGTCGGCGATCCTGGCCAGGCTGTCCAGCGAGAGCGAGGCCTTGCCGGTCTCGATCTGGCTCAGGAAACCGGGCGACAGCCCGCTGAGCTGGGAGAGGCCCGGGATGGTCATGCCCTTGCGCAGGCGCAGCGCCCGGATCCGCACCCCGAGGTCGTCCATGTTTGCCGCTGCCAATAATCTGTTGACAGTCCCAATGCCTGGGGCTATAGTACGCGTGCCAACATTCTATCGTTTTCGGCAACACGGGTGCCGTCTGGAGGGCAGCATGGAGCTGACCAATGATCCCCGACAGGCGGAGGTGGTGATCATCTACCTGCTGAACCTCGGCAAGGCGCTCCTGGTGGACAAGCGCCGGCGGGGCCCGGTCGAGCCGTGGATCGAGGCCCTCCCCCAGCAGGAGCTGTTGCTCGAGGGCAAGTCGATCCAGGCGCCGCTGACCCACCAGCTGGTCCACCTCATCGAGCGGCGGCAGATGCTGCCCGCGGACCAGCGGCTGATGCAGAGCTACTTTGGCCAGTTGCTCGAGGCGCTCGCCTTCCGCCTGCAAGTCCTGCGCCCCACCCTGCCAACCGTAGAGCGGCTGAGCCTTGGCCCCCACTTCGCACCGGTCGCGCTGCTCGCGGCGAGCGACCTGTGGCGCGGCTTGCTGCGCGAGTTCCAGGAGCGCGGAGAAGAAGGGGCCGAGCACCAGGCGCGCGCGAAAATGCGCGAGCTGTATGCTTACGAGGTGCTCCGCCGGGAGCGGGTGGATGCCGAGGAACTGGCGCTGCTGCGCCAGGACTTCCGCGAGCAACAGGTGTTCCGATCTTTGACCCTGTAAGGAGGCAGCGCAATGGAGCCCCAGGTGCAAGTGGTGGTCTTCTCCGACTTCGTCTGACCGTACTGCTATATCGGCCTGGAGCGGGTCGAACGCCTGGCGCAGGACTACCCCGTAGAGGTGGAGTGGCGGCCCTACCTGCTGCGGCCCGATGCGCCGCCCGAGGGGAGTCCGCTGCCGCCCCACCTCGCCACCAACCGCCAGCAGCGCCACGAGCGGCTGCGGGCCATGGCCGTGGAGGCCGGCTTGCCCATCTCGGCGGAGCCGCGCGCGTGGATCTCGAGTAGCTGGCTGGCGCACGAGGCCGCCGTCTACGCCCGCGAGGCCGGGCAGGATGAGGCCTTCCGCCGCGCCGTCTTCCGCGCCTACTGGGCCGAGGGGCGCGACATCGGCAAGGTCGACGTGCTGGCGGCGCTCGCCGAATCCGTCGGCCTCGATCCTGAGCCGTTGCGCCAGGCGCTGGCCGAGGGCCGCTACCGCGCTCAGGTGATCGCCGCCGTGCAGGAGGCGTACGAGTACGGCATCAACGGCGTTCCGACCACCTTCGTGGGGGACGAGGTGGTGGTCGGCGCCCAGCCCTACGCCGCGTTCCGCGAAGCCGCGGAACGGACTCTGGCGAGGTAGGTGTCACCATGACGCTTGCGCCCGGGCTGCTGGCCGTGTTCGCCCATCCGGACGACGAGGCCTTCGGCGTTGCTGGGGTGCTGGCCCGCGCGGTGGAGGCGGGCGCACGGGTCACCGTGGTCTGCGCCACGCGGGGCGAGGTCGGGGAGATCTCCGACCTCGCCCTGGCCAGCGCGGAGACGCTGGGCGCGGTGCGGGAGGGCGAGCTGCGCGCCGCGTGCCGAGAGCTGGGCGTGGAGGAGGTGTACTTCCTCGGCTACCGCGACTCCGGCATGGCCGGCACGCCCGAGAACGACGATCCCCGCTGCCTCCACCGGGCGGATCCCGATGAGGTGGTGGCGCGTCTGGTGCGGCTGGTGCGCGAGCTGCGCCCGCACGTGGTGATCACCTTCGAGCCCGGCGGCGGATACGGCCACCCCGACCACGTGGCCGTCAGCCGCCACACCACTGTCGCCTTCGACCTGGCGGGCGACCCACGAGCGCTTGCCGAGGCCGGCCCGCCTCATCGCCCGGCGCGCCTGTACTACACGGCCATCCCGCGCGGCCTGCTGCGCGAGCTGGCGGAGCGAGCGCGGGCGGCAGGCCTGGAGGTGGGCCCGTTCCGCGACCAGGACCTCGACCGCCTCGGCGTGCCGGACCGGGAGATCACCGCAGCCGTCGACGTCAGCCCGTGGCTGGACAAGAAGCGGCGCGCCCTGGCCGCGCATGCCACCCAGGTTGGCCCAAACGACCCGCTGCACCTGCTGCCGGACGAGTGGCGCGACCGCCTGCTCGGTCGGGAGCACTTCGTGCTGGCCCGGGGTGAAGGGGGCGAGGCGGCGCGGGACGACCTGCTGGCGGGTCTGGGCAATAGCGACCCGGCGAGGCAGTGACAAGGGCATTGGCGGGCGGCGCGTGCGAGAGCCGCGCCAGCGCTACAATAATGGCGGTTGCGGCCGAATTCAGGTAGGCCGGGCCTCTCGGCCCGCCCTGCGCGGCCGTAGAGGCCCGCTCCACCAGTAGGGACGTCCCTCAACCCGCGCGCCGATCGGCTCGAATTCCGCCGAGAACCGCGCCGATCAAGCGAGGCAGCCATGTCACACCTCACAGGACAGAGTTCCACGCCTGCTCCCCCTGGAGCCTCCAAGCCACCGCCCCAGCCGCTCGTGCTGCGCCTGTACCCGGCCCTCGGGGTGCCGAGCTTCCGGCTGCTCTGGCTGGGCATGCTGCCCGCCACGCTGGCCTGGCAGATGAGCGTGGTCACGACCGGCTACGCCGCCCTGACCCTCTCCGGCTCCGCGACCGCGATCGGGCTGGTGAGCAGCGCGATGGGCCTGCCGCTGGTTCTGCTGGCGCTGGTCGGCGGGGTGGTGGCCGACCGAATCTCGCGTCGGGCGGTCCTGCTCGCCACCCAGGGCACGCTGGGGCTGGCGGCTGCCGCCCTGGCGGCGCTCGCCCTGGGCGGAGTGCTCCAGGTGTGGCACCTGGCCGCGCTCGGGCTGGTCCAGGGCGCCGCGCTGTCTTTCAACATGCCGGCTCGCCAGGCCTTCATCGCCGAACTGGTCGGGCGGCGGCTGCTGCGGAACGCGATCGCGGTCAACAACGCCGGGATGAACTTCGGCCGCATCGCCGGGCCGGCCCTGGCCGGCGGCCTCATCGCCGTGCCCGCCATCGGCATCCGGGGCGTCTTCGTGCTCATGGCGGCCATGTACGCCGGCGTGCTGGCCTCGCTGCTCCGACTGCCCGCGGGCCTGTACCGCCCGGGCGAGGCGCAGCCGGGCCGCGCCGCTGGCGGGCGGGAGCAACTGGTGGAGGGGCTCAAGTACATTCGCTCCTCGCCGGCTCTGGTGGCGCTGCTCGGGCTGGCGTTCATCACCCTCTTCTTTGGGATGCCCTACCTGCAGCTCATGCCGGTCTTCTCCGAGCGCGTCTTCAACGTCGGCGCGGCCGGGCTCGGAGTGCTGATGGCAGCCAGCGGGGTGGGGGCGCTGGCCGGGTCGATCATGGTGGCGACTCTGGCCAGCTTCTCCCGCCCGGCCATGCTGCAGCTCTGGCTGGGGGTGTCCTTCGGACTGACGCTGGTCGGCTTCGCGTTGGCGCCCTCCTTCCCGCTGGCAGTAGTGCTGCTGCCGCTGGTAGGCTTCAGCTCGGCAGCCTACTCCGCCCTCAACAACACCCTGGTGATGGGCAACACCGAGCCGCGGCTGTACGGGCGGGTGATGAGCGTCTACCTGCTGACCTTCGCCGTGATGCCGTTCGGGGCGCTCCCGATGGCCTGGCTCGCCGACCAGTTGGGTGGCCGCGCCACCCTCGCCGGCGCCGGTCTGGTGGTCGCGGCCGTCGTGGCCGGAACAGCCCTGCTCTACCCGCCCTATCGGCGCATCCGGTGAGGCGCCGAACGTGAAACGTAAAACGTAAAACGTAAAACGTAAAACGTAAAACGTAAAACGTCATGCGTCATGCGTAAGACGCACCGAGCTTTACCCCTTACGTCTTACGCTTTACGCTTTACGCTTTACGCTTTACGCTTTACGCTTTACGCTTTACGTACTCCTGTGCCACCCAGCCAATCATCCCGCGCGGGTCGCGCACCTTGAGCCAGACGCGGCCGCTGGCATCGTTCGCGCGGTCGAGGGGATCGAGGGCCGTGCCTTCGGGTAGGGCAGCCAGCACTTTCGCCTCGGTGCCGGGGGCGGCACGGAGGTTGGCCCCCAGCCCGCCAGTGTTGCCGACCTCCTGACGGCCGGGGGCCGCGGGCGCCGCGGCGGCGGGCGGTCGGCTCGCGCCCGTGGGCGGGCCGGCGGGCGCCGGAGCTGCCTGGGGCGCGAGCACCTCCAGGGCGACCGTCTCCGTCGGGGTTGGCTGCACACCGGGTGGTGCGCTGCTCGCCGGGTGCGCGTGGGAAACGGCCGCCGTGTCCTGGCTGGACTCCCCAGGCCGCGCCGTCTGGGGGCGAGGCCAGCCCAGTGTGGCGCCACCCGCGAGCACGACCGCGCTGCTTCGCGGTCGCGGCTCGGTTGGGGGCCCTTCAGACAAGAGCTGGTCGAGAAGCTGCGGGCACGACCAGCAACGCGCCCTTCCGAGCACCAAGAGGCCTGGCCAATTCGTGGGCCGTGCCCCCTGGCACTGGCAGCGAGTATGATCTATGATACGATCATCCAGAGGGTACCTGTACCGATGAACGAGCGCGTGACCATCACCTTGCCCGCTGACCTGGTCCGGGATATCGACCGACTCGAGAAGAACCGGAGCAAGTTCCTCCAGGAGGCCGCTCGGCATGAGCTCGAGTGGCGTCGGCGTGACCTGCTCAAGCGCTCCCTGCGGAGCCCGCACCCGGAAACTGCTGAGCTGGCCGAGACCGGCTTCCAGGGATGGGCATCCTCTCTGCCGGAGGAGGATGCCGCCGGGCTGGTCGACCTCCAGGCGGGCAAGGAAGTCCGCTGGGTGCCTGGCGAGGGGTGGACAGAGGTCGGGCGGTGAGGCTCCAGCGTGGCACGGTCGTTCTCCTGGAGCTCGACCCCACTGCTGGCCACGAGCAGCGGGGCGTCCGCCCACGCATTGTCGTCAGCGATCCGGAGGTGATCGCCGACCAGCGCTTTCCGCTGACCGCCATCGTGCCTGTGACCGGGACGCCTGGCGAAGGGGCACTCTATCCCCTTCTCCAGCCAGGCCGCAGTGGGCTTGCCAGGACGTCCTACGCGCTCATCGACCATCTGCGCTCCGTGGACAAGCGGCGTATCCGCCGTGTCTTCGGCGTGGTTTCCAGCGGCGAGGTTGGCGCGCTGGACGAGGGCCTCGCCCTCTTCCTCGGTCTCGGGGCGAAGCTCACGTCGCCCGCGGCGCAGCCTGCCGAATAGACGGAGCGTTCGCCGCTGTCGCGATCCGAGTCCGTTCACCAATCGAGTGGCAGGGAACAGGGCTGAGCAGTGCCTAAGCCCGGTCCACAGTCCACAGTCGACAGTTCACAGTCCGCCCGTGCTCTGCCGACTGTGGACTGTCGACTGACGACTCAGGAGAGGCAGGACGCCCGCCCCACTTTGCCCAGGCGTGGGTGCAACGACGGGGACGGAATCACCCGCTCAGACTGCCCAGACACTGCAGCGTCCGCTGGGCGGACGCCCCGGGGTCCCTCCCGGCGGGGATGACCGAGCAGATGACTTCCTCCACCCCGGCGGCGGCGATCCGCTCGAAGTGCCGGGCCACCGCGGCTTCGTCGCCGTAGGCCACGATCGCGTCCACCATTCGTTCGCTCAGCACGCCCTGGGTGGCTTCCGGGAAGCCCGCTTCGGCGAACATGCGCTGGTAGAGCGGAGCCCGCGGGTAGAAGCCGAACTGCTTGAGCGTCGCCGCCCGCACCTCGGCCGCATCCTCGTGGACGCTCACCCCGAGGTGCATGATCATGGCCGGCCGGTTCCGGCCCGCCTTCGCGGCCCCAGCGCGCATCGCCGGCAGAGCGACCTGCTCGATCTGGCGCAGCGGACACACCCAACTGAGGCCGCCATCGGCCAGCTCGCCAATCAGCTCGAAGGCCCTCCCGCGCAAGCCGGAGGCCATCACCCGGAGATCGACCGGGTGGCCGCAATCGGCGCGCACGTGGAAGAACTGCCCATCGAAGGCCACCTGGCCCCCTTGCTGGAGCGCAGCCTTGAGCAGGTGCAGGTACTCGCGCAGATGGGACAGCGGCTTCCGATAGGGAATGCCCCACATCCCCTCGATGCTCGCCGGGTGGCTGGGACCGACGCCGAGGCGGAAGCGGCCCGGCGCCAGCTCCGCGACCACCCTGGCCTCCTGCGCGAGCGCGAGGGGATGGCGCGGGTAGGTGGGGACGATGGACGTGCCAAGCTGGACGCGGCTCGTCCGCACGGCCGCGGCCGCGAAGATGGCGACGGAATCGGGCCGCACCCCGCCCAGCGTCAGCCAGACGGCGTCGATTCCCAGTGCCTCGGCCCGCACGATGGCGTCGATGGTCGCCGGAACGGTTTCTTCGACGACCTGGACCCCGATACGGAGTTGCTTCACCGCTCTTCCCTCCACAGACAACGAACTCCTGGCAATGGAACAATGCCACGTCGGTGCCCTCAACGGCAACAGACGAGGGGGTGACCAGGTTCTGTGCCGGCGGTCGCTGAGCCGTAGGGGGCGACGGCTCGGTCGCCCCGCCGCCCTGAGCCGTAGGGGGCGACGGCCCGGTCGCCCCGCCGCCCTGAGCCGTAGGG
>JACQUR010000373.1 GCA_016210245.1 Chloroflexota bacterium | reverse complement strand
GGGCAGGTCCCCGTGCCTGCCCCCCGCGGGTGGCGGAACGACCCCCGTAGGGGCAGGTCCCCGTGCCTGCCCCCCGCGGGTGGCGGAACGACCCCCGTAGGGGCAGGTCCCCGTGCCTGCCCCCGTCGCCCGGCGGACGCGGGGGGCAGGCACAGGGGCCTGCCCCTACAGAAGCGGGGTGGGGCAGGCTCCCGTGCCTGCCCCCACGGTGAGCGGGCGTTAGTTCAGGCAATCGGCGTGATGTCGGGAGATACGATGGCTCAAGTAGCTCCCCAGACCCTGGTCCTGCGCCGCGAGCAGAGCGGCGGAGTGGCCCGCCTGGCGCTTCGGCGGACTGCCAACTGGATGTCGCTGCTGGCGCTCCTGGCTGGCCTGGTGTGCTTGATCTACCTGATCGCTATCAGCAGCGTGCTCGGCGCGGGCTACGACCTCCAGCGGCTCGAGCGGGAGCGCGACGAGTGGCGCGCCCGCAACGAGCAACTGGAGCTCGAGCTGGCGAAGGCGCGCTCGCTCACCTGGGTCGAGTCCCAGGCAACTACTCGGCTGGGCATGGTGAAGTCGGAGGCGCTGACCTACGTCCGCGTCGACCAGCCCGCGCCGCTCGGGCTCGAGCCCGTGCGCCCGGCCGTCGACGCCGCCGCTCGTCCGGGCCTGCCCCAGGGGCAGGCCACCCCCCTGTGGCGCGAGCTCGCCGAGCGCGTGGGAGCGGTGGGCCGCCAGCTCGCTCTTTCCCTGGCGCCCGGCCGCCCCGCTCTTGAGTCGACAGTCGGAAGTTCACCGTCGACCGGGCTCTAGCGGACTGTGAACTGTCGACTGTCGACTGTGGACCTGGTTGAGGCGGGATGACGTATGAGCACGGGGCGGCCGACTGGCAGGCAGCATGGCCCTTGACAGAGCAACGGCTCGGGGCAACTGGGCGCTCCAGGCGCGGCTGTTGATGCTGGCGGCCCTGCTGATGGGCTGCGCGCTGGTGCTGCTGACCCGACTATACGTGTTCCAGGTGCTGGAGCACGAGCGCTACAGCGCGCTGGCGCGCGAGGAGCACCGCGAGCGCATCCCCATCGTCCCCAAACGCGGGGCGATCCTCGACGGCCAGGGGAACCCGCTGGTCGTGAGCGTCATGTTCGAGGGCGTCTACGCGGTCGGCTCCCAGATCCGTGACCGCGAGCAGACCGCGCGGGCGCTGGCCCCGGTGCTGGAGCTGTCCCAGCAGGAGATTGTCGAGAAGATCGATCCGGCCAGCAAGCGGCCAGTGGCGCTGCGCTCGCCCGTCCCCGCGGCGACAAGCGCGAAGGTGGAAGCCCTGCGTCTGCCGGGCATCCTGCTGCAGCGCGTCCCCTACCGCCGCTATCCGGAGGGCAGCCTGGCGGCCCAGCTCCTGGGCTTCGTGGGCACGGACTTCCAGGGGCTCAGCGGCCTGGAGCTGAGCCTCGACCAGGAGCTGGCCGGCCAGCCCGGGTACATCGACACCGAGCGCGACACGGCCGGGCAGGAGCTGGTGCTGGCGCGGCGGCTCTCGGTGCCGCCCACCGATGGCGCCACCGTGGTGCTGACCCTCGACCGCTACCTGCAGCGCGCGGCCGAGCGCGCGCTGGAGCGCGGGCTGGAGGAGCAGAAGTCGGCGTTCAAGAGTGGCATCATCATCATCATGGAGCCGTCGACTGGCGCGGTACTCGCCGCGGCGAGCCGGCCGACGTTCAAGCTGACCAACGACGTGATCTACGATCCCGGCGAGGCCGAGCTGTACCGTCCGGCGATCGTGACCGACATGTACGAACCCGGCTCGGTGATGAAGATCGTTACCATGTCGGCAGGCATCGACGAGGGAGTCATCACGCCCCAGACCAGGTACGAGGATACTGGCCTGGCGCGCGTGGGCGGCGCGATCATCCACAACTGGGACGGGGCAGCCAACGGCTCGATCACCATGACCGAAGTGCTGATCCACTCCTCCAACGTGGGCACGCAACACGTCAGTGGGCTGCTCGGGCCCGAGCGCTTCTACGAGTACGTGGAGCGCTTTGGCTTCGGACGTCCGACCGGCATCCAGTTGCCGGGCGAGTCGCCCGGCCTGGTCCGCAGCTACCGCGACCCGGGCTGGGGGCGCATCGACCTGGCCACCAACAGCTATGGCCAGGGCATCGCCGTCACGCCGCTGCAGATGCTCACCGCGGTGTCGGCCCTGGCCAACGGCGGCGTGCTGATGCAGCCGACCCTGGTGAAAGAAGTGCGGGCCAACGGCCAGACCCAGCGGGTCGCGCCCACGACGGTGCGCCGCGTCGTCTCGGAGCAGACGGCCCGCAGCCTGACCGAGATGATGATCGCGGTCGCGCAGCAGCCCGCCCTGGAGGCCTACCGCCTGCCGGGCTACGTGCTCGCGGCCAAGACCGGGACCTCCGACTTCCCCACGGCGACGGGCTATACTTCTGGTAAGACCTATGCCTCGGTGGTCGCCTTCGCTCCCGCCCATCGCCCGCGCTTCTCGATCCTCATCCGCATCGATGGGCCGGAGGCATTGTACGGTGGGGTAGTTGCCATGCCCGTGCTCAAGAGTCTAGCCAGCGAGATCTTCAGCTACCTGCGCATTCCCGCCGAGCCACTCCCGGCGGGCACGCAGACTGCTCCCTGAGGGCCGGACCGATGTTCACACTTGACGATCTGCTGCAGGCAAGCCAGGGGGCGTTGCACGGCGCCGCGAGTGCGGGCGCCAGGCTGGAGGGCGTAGCCATCGACTCGCGCCAGGTGCAGCCGAACAACCTCTTCGTCGCGCTGCGCGGCCAGAAGCACGACGGCCACGATTTTGTCGCCCAGGCCTTCGCGCGGGGAGCGGGCTGCGCTGTGGTCGAGCGTATCCCGGCCGACTGCCCCTGGGCCCTGGAGGAGGGCGGCGATGGCCCGCCGCTGGTGGTGGTGCCCGACAGCCTGGCGGCGTTGCAGGCGCTGGCTCGCTCCTGGCGCCGCCGCCATGGGGCCATGGTGGTCGGCGTGACCGGCAGCGTAGGCAAGACCACCACCAAGGAGACGATTGCCTCGGTGTTGAGCGGCCGCTTCGGGGTGCTGAAGAGCCAGGGCAACCTCAACACCGAGATTGGCATCCCGATGATCTTGATGCAGTTGACCGAGCGCCACCAGGTGGCGGTGCTGGAGATGGGCATGAACGCCGTGGGCGAGATCCGCCTGCTGGCGGACATCGCCCAGCCGCAGGTCGGGGTGGTAACGAACGTCCAGCCCAGCCACCTGGAGCGGCTCGGGACCATCGAGCGCATCGCGCAGGCCAAGCGCGAGCTGGTGGAGGCGCTGCCGCCGCACGGGCTGGCCGTGCTCAATGCCGACGACCCCTGGGTACGAGCGATGGCCGAGCGCTCGCCAGCGCCGGTCCGACTCTACGGCCTCTCCGCCGAGGCCGAGGTGTGGGCCTCCACGATCATGAGCCAGGGGCTGCGCGGTGTGGAGTTCGAGCTGCACTACGGGCGCGACTCGGTCCACGTGAAGCTGCCGCTGCTGGGCATCCACAGCGTCCATGCCGCCCTGGCTGCAGCCACCGTGGCGCTGCGCCAGGGGCTCGAGCTGGCCGAGATCGCCCAGGCGCTGCGCGAGATGGCCGCCAGCGTGCGGATCATCGTCCTGGCGGGAATCGCCGGCTCGCGCCTGATCGACGATACGTACAACGCCAACCCGGAGTCCACCCTGGCGGCGCTCAACCTGCTCAGCGAGCTGGAGGGCAGGAAGATCGCGGTGCTGGGCGACATGCTGGAGCTGGGCAGCTACGAGGCGACCGGACACCGCAAGGTGGGCAGCCGGGCCGCGCTCGTCGTGGATGGCCTCGTGGCCATCGGTTCGCGGGCGGCGCTGGTGGCCGAGGCCGCCCGCGAGGCTGGACTCCCTGCCGACCGGGTGTTCCATACGCACAGCAACGGCGAGGCGATCGAGCACCTGCGTCGCAAGCTGCGCCCGGGCGACAACGTGCTCGTCAAGGGCTCGCGGGGTATGCGGATGGAGGAGATCGTCCAGGCGCTGGCCGTGGAGGAGGACTGAGGTGTCGTCGGATGTGAGCGTCCCGTTCTCGCTGGCCCTTGGGGTGGTGGCCTTTCTCGTCGCGCTGCTGGCTGGCAGTCCCCTGGTGCAACTGCTGCGCACCCACGGCCTGGGCAAGAAGGTGCGCCTGGAGGGGCCCAGCACCCACCTGGAGAAGACCGGCACGCCGACCATGGGCGGGCTCATGATCTCCGGGACGGTGCTGGTGGTCACCAT
>JACQUR010000044.1 GCA_016210245.1 Chloroflexota bacterium | reverse complement strand
GGCCAGGTGCAGGCGCGCGCCGGTGAGCCGGGCCAGCGCCAGGTCGCGGGCCACGGCGACCTCCTCCGCCTCGGCGGGGATGCCGCGCAGCCCCAGCACCGTGGCCAGCTCGCCTTCGTGTACCTGTCCCTCGCACGCCAGCTCGGGGTCCTCGGCATGGTCCACCACCGGACGGTCGGCCAGCAGGGAGTACTCGAGCGCGTGCCGCAGCAGCCGCGCGCTGGCGATCGGGCGCCCGTCGTCCGAGAAGGCCACTGCCCCCGCCGCGGCCATCTCCGCCAGTTCGGCCAGCTCGCGCCCTTCGCGTCCCCTGGTCACCGTCCCCAGGGGCAGCACCCGCACCCGGGTCTGCGCCCGGGCGCGACTGCAGAGGGCTTCGATGGCCGCCGCGCTGTCGAGCGGCGGCAGGGTGTCGGCCATGCAGCACAGGCTCGTAAACCCGCCGGCCGCCGCGGCCGCCGTGCCGCTGGCCAGCGTCTCGGCGTCCTCCCGTCCAGGATCGCCCAGGTGGCAGTGCAGGTCCACAAAGCCCGGGGCGACGGTGCAGCCTCGCGCGTCGATCACCCGCACGCCGGCGCGCGCCCTGGCCGGCCGGGCCAGCCCCTCGATCCGCCCGTCCACGATCAGCAGGTCGGCCTCGGCCTCCACGCCGTTGGCCGGATCGAGCACCCGGCCGCCGGCGATGCGCAGGACTGAGGACGGAGTGCTGAGTCCTGAGTGCTGGGTGCTGAGTGCCGGAGCGCTCCTACTCATCGCTCAGTCCCAGCAGGTAGAGCACGGCCATACGCACGGCCACCCCGTTGGCTACCTGCGTCTCGATGACCGATTGGGGGCCGTGGGCCACCTCGGGCGGCAGCTCCACGCCCTCGTTGACCGGGCCCGGGTGCATCACCAGTGCGCCGGGTCGGGCCAGACGCAGGCGCTCGGGAGTGAGCCCGTAGAGGGCCACGTACTCGCGCACGCTGGGCAGCAGCCCGGCTTCCTGGCGCTCGCGCTGCAGCCGCAGGGCCATCACCACGTCCGCCCCCTCCAGCGCAGCCTCCAGGCGGTATTCGACCCGCGCGTTCCAGGGGGCCAGCCGACCATCCTTTGCGATCCGAGGGAGCAGCGTCGGGGGGCCGCAGAGCACCACCTCCGCGCCCATCCTGGTCAGGCCCCACAGGTTGGAGCGGGCGACCCGGCTGTGGAGGATGTCCCCGACGATGGCCACCCGCAGCCCGGCCAGCCGGCCCAGGCGCTCGCGGATGGTGAACAGGTCGAGCAGCGCCTGGGTAGGGTGAGCGTGCCAGCCGTCGCCGGCGTTGATCACCCGCGCCCGCACGCGGTCGGCCACGGCGTAGGGTGCGCCCGCCTCCTGGTGGCGCAGCACCACCACTGTGGCGCCGATGGCCTCGATGGTGCGCAGCGTGTCGAGCAGCGACTCCCCCTTGGTGATACTGCTGGCCGAGGCGCTCAGGCTGGCCGTGTCCGCGCCCAGCGTCCTGGCTGCCACTTCGAAGGAAACCCGGGTGCGGGTGCTGGCCTCATAGAAGACCGTGGCCACCAGGTGCCCCTGGAGCGCAGGAATGCGCTGGACAGGCCGCGCCAGGGCCTGCTTCACCACCCGGGCGGTCTCGAGCACCTGCTCGATCTCCCAGGGCGAGAAGTCGTCCAGGTCGAGCACGTGGCGCCGTCGCCAGACCTGGCCGTTGCGAGCCGAGCGCCCGTCGAAGGCGCGTCGGGCGCAGGCCCTGAGCGCCTCCGCCACCTCGACGGGGGCGCTCCTGGTGCCGTTGCGCTGGGTCGTCGGCGCCTCGAAGCCCTCCCCGCGTCCCCACGTCCTCCGCTCATCCTGCACCTGCCGAAGACTCATCGCCCCTCCCCCTCCCGCACCAGCAAGACCTCATCCACGCCATCGACCTCGACCAGCCGTACCTGGATGGACTCGTCGCCCGCGGTGGGCACGTTCTTGCCCACGAAGTCCGGCCGGATGGGCAGCTCGCGGTGGCCGCGGTCCACCAGCACCAGCAACTGGATGGCTCGTGGCCGCCCCAGGTCGATCAGCGCATCCATGGCCGCCCGGACGGTCCGGCCGGTGTAGAGCACGTCGTCCACCAGCACCACCACCTGGTTGGCCACGTCGACGGCGACCAGAGATCGATCGAGGGGGCGAGGCACAGGTGCGCGCAGGTCATCGCGGTAGGGCGTGATGTCGAGCTCGCCCACGGGCACTGTGTCCGACTCGAACTCGGCGATGCGTCTGGCCAGGCGCTGGGCTAACGGCACGCCCCGCGTCCGGATGCCCACCAGCACCAGGTCGCGGGCGCCCCGGTTGCGCTCCACGATCTCGTGGGCCATGCGGGTCAGGGCGCGCCGCACGTCGTCGGCTGCCATCAAGCGGCGCGCTTGCTCGGGGACGCTGGCCCGCTGGCTCACGCCCGGCCGCCAGCAGAGGGCACAAAAAAACCTTCTTGCCCCGTGCCAGCGGCTGCGGGCAAGAAGGTCGATTCCGCGCGCGCGGAGGCCACCATCTGCGCTCCCTTGTCGGTCTCACAGGGCCGACCTTAAAGGCTCAGTAGAGTATAGCAAGGTGAGGGAGTGGGTGGCGAATTCCTGTGAAAAGGGGGGCGCGGGTCAAGGTCTGGGGGAGGCGGATTGGGCCTGCCACAGCGCCAGCACCGACTGGTAGACGGCCTCCATGGGCGGAGGGCGATCGTGCTGAAAGTAGCCGACCTCCGACACCTCGACCTGGGCGGGAGCCAGCCGGCCCCCGGTGGCCCGACATGCGAACACGATGACCAGTTCGCCGTACGGGCCCGGGCAGATGCCCAGCACCCTCCCAACCTCGACTTCCAGGCCGGTCTCCTCCAGCACCTCCCGCGCCAGCCCTTGCTCGACCGTCTCAGCCGACTTGATCCAACCGCCCGGCAAGCCCCACGGCCGCTGGACCCTGTACGTGTGCTTGACCAGGAGCACGCGCCCCGCCTCGTCTTCGATGATCGCCAGGGCGCCGATGAGGAAGCGGTGCGCGATCAAGCCCAGGAAAAGGCGCCGGGCCCACAGTGGGAAGGGAGCCACCTTCCACAGCCAGAGCAGGAAGCGGTGTACCTGGCGACGCATGGCGCCCGCAGTATACAGCGGCTTGCACGAGGGGTGGGCCTGGCCCGCTCCTCCTGAGCCTGTCGCTCATCCTGAGCCTGTCGCTCATCCTGAGCCTGTCGCTCATCCTGAGCCTGTCGCTCATCCTGAGCCTGTCGCTCATCCTGAGCCTGTCGCTCATCCTGAGCCTG
>JACQUR010000379.1 GCA_016210245.1 Chloroflexota bacterium | reverse complement strand
GCTGAGTGCTGAGTCCTCACTCAGGACTCAGCACTCAGCACTCAGCACTCGCTAGAAGTCCAGCTTCTGGCCGTGCCCGAGGATGTACCACACCCGCGGGCGCGTGCCCAGGTCCTCGCGGAAGCGGATGGCATCGTTCTCGCGCAGGAACTTCGAGAGCTTGACCGTCTCCCTTCCGTTCGTGGCCACGTCGGCCTTCAGGTCGCCGATGTACAGGGCCTCCATGGTGCAGGCCTCCACGCAGGCTGGCAGCTTGCCCATCTCGGTGTTGTGGACGCACAGGATGCACTTGCCCACCGTGCCCTTCTTCTGCGGCACGGGAAACTCGGGCATGGCCTGCTGGATCCCTGCCGGCGCCTCGGGCGGCTCGCTCCAGTTGAAGTACCGAGCCTCGTACGGGCAGGCGGCCATGCAGGTGCGGCAGCCGATGCAGATGCTCTGGTCTACCAGCACCACGCCCTCGCCGTTCTTGAACGTCGCGCCGACGGGGCACACCCGCAGACAGGGCGCGTTCTCGCAGTGCATGCACAGGCGGGGCATGAAGTACTTCTGCCCGGTGGTGGTCGCCATCTGATAGACGTTGATCCACTTCTGGTCCACGCTCAGGTAGTGCGTCTTCTGGCAAGACTTCCGGCACTTCTCGCAGCCGTCACACTTGCGCATGTCGACGACGAAGGCCCACTGGCGAGCGGCCTCCTTGCCACCTGCCGGAGCCTCGGCCGCGGCGCGCTCGGCCACGATGGTTCCGCCCAGGGCGCCACCGGCGCCGGCGGCAGCGAGCGCTTTCAGGAATCGCCGCCGCGTGACCGCTGCTGAGTGCTGAGCTGTTCTCTCCGTCATGGCCATCACCACCCGGGTTGTTTTGCCGAACAACGTTTCGGCTAAGGGAGAAGCAGAACGATAGTAAGTCGGCCGTGTCGCGTCAAGTTCAGGTCTTAACCTGCCCTTGTCTCTCACCACGCATCGTATGGCCCGCGCAGGCTAGCCGCCATAGCCTGTCGGGTAGTCTTGGGCCATACAAAAACGGGTAGTCGTCGGACTACCCGTTGGAGTGAGCAGCGCTGGGTGCCCTATCCCCTGGGGTATATAGAAAATATAATAACGGGTGGTCCGGTGGCTACCCCCCGGGGTGAGCGGCATAAGCACTCCTATCCCCTGGGGTGGGGGTACACAGGAGCGTCAAAAGACCGACCGGTTGGGGCTATTCTACCCGCTGCGCGGGCGATCGCACAGGTTAGCGAACGGCCTGGCGAGGTGCTGGTGCTGCCCTGTCGCGGAGGGGACAGCGCGGCGGGCGCAGCCCATGCTAGACCGAGTCCGCACGGGCCTCGGCGGCGCTCGGTGAGGCGCGGTTTGCTCCAACGCCGCGGTCTCCGTCGGGCGCACGGCTACGTTGTAAACAGATGAGGCTGCGCAGCGTCCCGAGGCTCGGGGCCACCGCGAACGGTCGTGCTCTCGAGCCGCTCCACGCCCCGTGCGGGCGGACCGCCAGGAAGATGAACAAGCAGGAAGGGGAGAGGGCCGAGGCGGTTGTTGTCGTGGCCGTCTGCGCGGGCTCGCGACCTGTCAGATGACGCGTTGGCGGGTCTCTGGCCAGGAGGGATTCGATGCCGGACCTGAGGATCGGGGCTCTCCAGTGGGCAGTGGGCGGGTACTGCATGGCCCTGGGGGCGCTGATGCTGGTGGCGCCGCACCACTTTCACGCTTCTGTCAACGCCCCGCTGCAGCCGTACCTGCCAGGGTGGGGGACCATCTTCCTGCTGGCCGGGGCTGCCCTCGTAGGGATCAGCGTGTTCGCCCCCCACAGCAGGAGCCAGCCGCTGGGGCGCCTCTGCCTGTTCGCTCTGCACTTTCCTGCCGCTGCTGCACTGCTCCTGGCTGGCGGGGTTATCGTCAGTGGGATCTGGGCCGCAGTGGTACACCACGCCGTCCTGGGCCTGGGGACGGCGGTCGCGCCGCTCCTCTCCCACGCCCGGGAGCATCGCGCGGGGGCCAGCGGCGACCTGCTCGCCCTGCTCCTGGGGGTGAGCACCAGCCTCAACGGTCTTGTTATCCTGGCGTTGCCCGACCAGTTCGCCGCCTCGACCTACGGTCCCGCCCGCTCCGCTCTGCCGTGGTTCGGCGCCGTCTTCCTGAGCGGCGGCCTCGGGCTTGCCGCCACGCAGCTTCGCGCCCCCGTGCCGCTTGCGACGCACAGGGCAGCGCATCTGATGACAGCCGGCGCCTTTTTCGCCTACCTCGCCGCCGGGCCGCTGCCCACCCGTGACTGGGCCGGCCTCGCCTTCTACGGCGGCTTCGGCATGGTGCTGGCGCTGCTGCCCTGGCTGGGCCCCCGCTTGCGGCGCCTCGATCCGGCCTCCTTGCGGGTGCAACTCGTCCTGGCGACGGCCGCCGCCGCTGTCCTGCCGCTCGTCGTCGTGCTGGCGGTGGACACCTACCGCGATGAGCGTCAGACAATCGCCCAGGCGCTCGCGCAACAGGAGGTCCTGGCGGTCGCCTTCGCCCAGGAGGTCGCCAGCTATATCGACCTCCATCGCGCCGCCGTTGCGGCACTGGCTACCGAGCTCGACCTCGCCCGCATGGGGCCTGACGCCCAGCAGGCGCTGCTGCGAGCTTCGTGCGGAGCCTACCCCGACGTCCTCGCCTGCAGCACCTTCGATGCCGATGGAACCGCGATCGCACGCAGCGATGGCCACCCGGTGCGACCTATCGCCGGCTCCCAGGCGTACGAGCGCGCGCGTCGCGCGAACGAGCCCTCGCTGGAAATCGTCGTCTTGCCGGCCGTCGAACGGCCGGTCTTGATGTTCGGGGCACCGATTCGCGCCCCCGACGGCCGGTTTGCAGGGCTGGCGAAGATGGTGGTCCAGTCAGAGCGACTGGCTGCGCTGCTCGACCGAGCGCGCACCACCGCGGGCGTAGAGACGTATCTGGTCGACGACCGCGGGCGGACCATTACCCACCCGGATGCGACGCTCGTGGGCTCCTCCGTCGAGCTCTCTACGGTGCCACCGGTCGCCGCGCTGCTCGCCGGGGGGGCAGCCTCCGGAGCGCTCAGCTACCCGGCCTGGAGCGGCGAGCGCCTGGCGGGCTATGCCCGGGTGTTGGACCTGGGCTGGGCGGTGGTGGCGGAGCGCCCGAGGGCCGCCGTCCTGGCCAACGTTGAGGCCGGGCGCGATCTGGACTTCGGGCTGTTGCTGCTCTTGATGGGCGTCGCGGCGGTCCTCGGGAGCAGGTTGGCCGACTCGCTGGGTACGCCGCTCGGGGCGCTGGCCCGCGCAATGGACCAGCTTGTAGCCGGCACGTTCTCGGCGCCACTACCCCGGAGCCGCACCGCGGAGGTCGAGCGTCTGGCCGTCGCTTTCGGTGAGGCGCGCGCACGCCTGGCTGCCCAGGCGGTCGAGCGCGAGCGGGCGGAGGAGCTGGAGCGGCTGCGGGAGGAGTGGACCTCGGTCATCGCCCACGACCTCCGCCAGCCGGCCACCGTCATCACCGGCTACGCCGGCCTGCTGGCCCGGCTGGCGCAGCAACACCTGGCTGTGCCACAAGAGCAGAAGGCGGTGGAGCACATCCTGGCCAGCGCCCGCCAGCTCGACCGCATGATCGCCGACCTGCTCGACGTCTCCCGCCTGGAGGCCGGGCGGCTGACGCTGGAGCGGCGGCCGGTGGACCTGGTGGTGCTGGTGCGCGAGGTAGTTGAGCGGACAGCCGTGATGGTGCAGGGTTGCCCGCTGCGGGTGGAGGCCGCGGAAGACCTGCCGCCGGTGGAGGTGGACCCTGGGCGGATCGAGCAGGTACTGGGCAACCTGCTGTCCAACGCTGCCAAGTATGGCGCACCGAAGACCGAGATCCGGGTGGCCGTGGAGAGGCGGGCAGAAGGAGTCGAGGTAGCGGTGAGCAACCGCGGGGACGGTATTGCGCCCGAGGAGCTGCCCCACCTGTTCACCCGCTTCTACCGTGCGCGCCAGGCGCGAGCGGGGACAGTACATGGGCTGGGGCTCGGGCTGTATATCAGCCACGGGCTGGTGGAGGCCCACGGCGGCCGCCTCTGGGCCGAGAGCGACCCGGGTCAGATCACTACCTTCCGCTTCGTTCTGCCAGCGGCAGCGACTGACCAGGCGGGACGCCTGCCCAGCGATCCGTGAGCAACCACTACTCGCTGGGCAGGCGTAGCCTCGCCGGCGCCGAGCCGATCCCATTCTTGTACAGCGTTCACCGGTGGCACAGGCGGCTCGCCTGTGCCACCGGTGAAACGGCCAGGCTATGCGTACGCGCGCGTCACGTTCACCCTGGTGTCATAGAACGAGACGCTGCCCCCGATGGCATCGCCTAGCGGGCCGGTCCTGGTATGGTCGTCCAGGCGCAGCAGCGGGTTGATCTGGAGGCCGGTGCTTCGGCGCGAGTCGCCTGGAACCAGGATTCTGTCCACCTCCACCGCCTGGGCGCCGTAGGCCCAGTTGCCAAAGGACTGGGAGACGGCGATGACGCCGGGGCGAAGGCCCTCGATGGGCTTGACTTTGCCAACCATCTCCCGTTGCTGCCCGTTGCCCAGGTCCGAAGCCCCCTGAGGCAAGCTGGCGGAGGAGAGCCGTACCCTGTCGCCCTCTTCCAGCCCCAGGCGGCGCGTGTCAGCCCGGTTCATCAACACGAAGTTCTCGGGCAGCAGCGAGAGCTTGGCCCAGTAGGTGCCCGGGGTGCGACTCTGGGTGCCGAAGATCTCCTTGAAGGTGATGAGCTGGAAGGGGAAGGCCTGGTCGTCGACCGCCCGCCCGTTGCTGAACAGCGGCGGGTCATAGTGCGGCAGGCCGTCGAACCGCTGCCCGGTGACGCTGTGCTTCTGCTTCGCCACCCGCTCGATGAACAGGTGGAAGGTACCGCCGAAGCGATGGGCCATGTAGTCGCCGTCGTAGATCTTGCTGAAGTGCTCGAATCGCCCGCCGCGGTTCAGCACGTAGACCGTCTTGCGCCAGAACTGCGCTCCCGTCGCCCGCTGCCACTTGGCGTCGTCGTACATCGCGGGCGGGAGATGGCGCCGCGCCGCGCGGAAGACCTGCAGCTCCTCGTCGCTGGCCTCGGGCACGCCATCACTGCCGTCGGCCTTGTCGCCGAAGGCCAGGTTGGCGGCTACCTTCAGGTAGAAGTCCTCGGGCCGCTTCAGGTCCACGCCCGCTCCGAAGCCGTCCTTGCCGAAGCCGGGCAGGCCCAGCCGCTGGGCGAGCGCCAGCATCGTCGCCTCGAGCGACATCGGCAGCTCTTCGCCGTCGATGGTGACGATCTCGGGAACAGGGGGCGCGGCCGGCTGGCGGAAGGGGGTAGACTTCGTGGCGGGCTGCGGCACGTCGCCAGGGCTGGCCCACTGCTCCAGGTAGCTCAGATCGGGGAACACGTAGTCGGAGTACATGCTGGTGTCCCCGATCACGATGTCGGTGGAGATCACCAGAGGGATGATCTTCGGATCGCGCAGGATGCGGAGCTGCTCCCCGGCGCCCGGGACCGAGTACGCTGGCGTGGCCATGTTCAGCCACAGCATCTTGATGGGGTAGGGGTACCCGGCCTCCGCCGAGGGGATGAGGTCGTGCCACATGTTGAAGGCGAAGGGATACCAGGGGCGCCTGGCCGGGTAGCCGCCGTCGCGCTCGAACAGGGTGGACTCCTCGTAGCGCCAACCCTCGCGCGAGAAAGTGACGCCGAAGCTCTTGGTCTTGCCGGGGTGCAGCTTCCCCAGGGGGAAGGGCTGTCCCTCCTTACCGCCCAGGTCGTCCCAGGCGCCGCCCCCATCGGCCAACCCTCCTCTCCAGTCCATGTTGCCGATGAGGATGTTCAGGCTGTTGATGGCCTGCACCGCGTAGAAACCGTTGGTGTGCTTGGCGGGGCCACGATACATGTCGATGGCCGCCTTCTTGCCGTGGTTGGTGAACTCCCACGCTACCTCGGCGATGGTCTGGGCTGGAATGCCGGACACCTCGGCATACTGCTCCAGGGTTTTCTCCTGGGCCCGCTCCTTGAGCAGGGTGAAGACGCTCTTCACCGGAATGCCCTGGAGCGTGGTGTTGACCTCCAGGTCGCCCGCGTCGGCCTGGTCGTGGCGCTGGGGGCCGTTGGGGCTCATCACCACGAAGTAGTCCGGCTTGGGCTTGCCCTGCTCGGGCGCCGGCACCTGCAGGCCGATGTCCTCCGCCCGGAGCAGGATCATCTGGTCGGTGCGCACCAGGTGGGTGGCGTCGATGGAGGTGGTTTCGCCGTCCTTCTTGGC
>JACQUR010000348.1 GCA_016210245.1 Chloroflexota bacterium | reverse complement strand
TAGGCAGTAGGCAGTAGGCAGGCGGCAGTGCACTCCGTGCATCTCGCTTGGTGGCACAGGCGAGTCGCCTGTGCCACCGAGCCGAACTCTCCCAGCAACTGGAGCCGCAGTTCCAACACCTGGTGGCACAGGCGGCTCGCCTGTGCCACCGGGTGAACAATCTGGGCGAGGCGTGTGTACCAGCTCAGCGTCTTCGTTCACATCCTGAGCGCCATGGTGTGGGTGGGCGGCATGCTCTTCCTGGCCCTGGTGATCGTGCCGGCAACGCGCCATCTGCCTACGGCCGAGCGCGGGGCGCTGTTCGACCTCGTCGGCCGCCGCTTTCGGCTCGTGGGCTGGAGCGCGATCGCCTTGCTCGTCGTCACTGGCGTGCTCAACGCCACCTTCCGAGGGGTCACCTGGGAGAGCGTCGCCTCCGGGCAGCTCCTCGGCAGCGAGTTTGGCCGCTTGCTCGCGGCCAAGCTTGGCCTGGTCGCCGCGATGCTGGGCCTGAGCGCGGTACACGACTTCGTGGTCGGCCCGGCCAGTACCCGCGCTCTCCAGCGTGCCACCCCGGAGGCGATCCGGGAGGCGGAGGCGCTGCGGCGGCAGGCCTCCTGGATCGCCCGCGTCGAGTCCCTGCTGGCCCTGCTGGTCGTCGCCCTGGCCGTCACCCTCGTGCGCGGCCTGCCGCGTTAGGGGGCAGAAACAGCGCCTCGGCCTGCGCCAGGCCGGGTGCGGAGAAGGAGCAAGCACGTGCAAGCCACCGATACCCTCCGAAACGAGCACCTCGGCGTGCTCACCGTCCTCGACCACCTGGACCGGGCCGCGGCTGCCGCCGAGCGCGGCGCGCGGGTCCCCACGGACGTCTTCGCCGACATCCAGGAGTTCTTCTCAGTCTTCGTGGACCGCTGCCATCATGGTAAGGAGGAGCTCGAGGTGTTCCCGCGCCTGATCCCGCGCGGGCCGGCCGGCCTGGTCCAGCGCCTGGAGGCGGACCACACCCGGGGGCGGCAGCTCGCGGCCGCCTACGCCAGCGCGGCGCGGGCCTACGACCCGGGCCAGGTTGAGGCCGGGCGGCGGCTGGCCGCGGCCGCGCGCGACTACGCCGCGTTCCTGCGGGAGCACATCGCCCTCGAGACCGAGGAGCTCTTCCCAGCCATGGAATCGGCGTTGGCACCGGACGACCGGGCTCTGAGCGAGGCGTTCGAGCGCCTCGAGGTCGAGCGCATCGGGCCGGGCACCCACGAGCGGCTACACGGAATGATCGACGGCCTGGGGCCGCGGATCGATCCCTGGACGACTGCGCGCGGCCACTGAACGACCATCCTGTTCTCCATGCGCATCACTAAACTGAAGCCAGGGCGGGATCTCCCTGCCGTGGTACACGTCTGCCCCCGAGAGGACCGTTCACCACGGAGCCACGGAGACACGGAGCTTTTTTTAAGAAGACTCCATGACTCCGTGTCTCCGTGGTACACGTCTCCTGGCGAGCGAGACTCTGAGGGTTTCACCCTGGCTTCAGTTTAGGAACGGAGCGCTACGGGCCTGGGCGCCGCAACCGGCGGAGGGGCACCCAGGTCCAGGCGGCCGAGTCGGGATACTGCACCCGGGCGCGCTCGCCCTCGATCTGCAGGACGGTGGCCGGGCCGTGCCCCAGCAGTTCCACGGTGTCGCCGGGGCGGATCACGCCCAGCGCGGCCAGTCGTTCGCGCATCGCCTCGTGCGAGATCTTGCGCAGCCGCGACGGCAGCGTGCTGTCCCTCATCTGCTCGCGGGTCGGCGCGGCCGAGCGCGCCGGAGCGATCCCTGGCGCCAGGGTTCGGCCCTCCAGCAGCGCGAGCCCGCCTGCCTTGTCCAGTTCGTCGTTGCCGCTCGGGCAACGAGGCAGGTGGACACAGGACGGGCAGCCATCGGCGCAGCGGCAGTCGCGCAGCAGCGCGGCCGCCCCTTCGACAAGCTGCGAGACTAGCAGGTACGCTTTCTCAGCGATCCCGATGCCGCCCTCGTAGGCGTCGTACAGGTACACGCGCCCGCCAGCGCTCGCGGCCGGATCGCTGGCCGATCCCACGTCGCGCCGATCGCACAGCAGCCCGATCGGCAGCGCGTTCACCAGCGCGTGCTCGGCCGCGTGGAGCGCTTGCGCCGACGCCTCCAGGCCCTCCGGGAAGTCGATCCACAGGCCGACCGTCTCCAGGTTCGAGACGTGCGGTGGCTCGATCGTCTTCACCACCGGGCCGCGGCTGCCGGAAAGCCGCTCGCGGTAGGCCGCGATCTCCTCGCGCGCCAGGATCGGCCCGATGGCCACGTCGACAGACACCTGGCCCAGACGAAGAAGCTGCCGCTGCGCGGGGTCGCCGTGGGGCGCCACCTGCACCTCGACGACCGGGTCGGTCCGCCCATCCGCCGGCTCGCGGCGCACGACCACCTGGCGCGCGGCTTCGTCGACCGCCACGACCCGGTAGGCCTGCCCGTTGTGGAGGTAGATCGCCCCCTGGTGCGCCTCGCGGTAGAGGTGCGGCGGCTCGATGGTCGCCAGAGTCGTCCGCCCCTCGAGCAGGATCGGATACTGGTTTCGGCTCACGCCCCGGATAGCTACCTGGTGGTGCGGCCACTCCGTTCCTGCACACGACCAGGGTGTGGTTGGCGCCAGCAACTGCTCCCGCACCAGTCGCGCGACCAGCTCGTCCGCTCCGCCCGGGAACAGCGCCAGCTCGTCCTCGCGCAGCGGCGCCTCGCGCGCCGCGCACAGCAGGTGGCCGAGCAGGACCGACCCGTTGCCAGGATCCACCACCGCCTGCTCGACGGGCGTGCCGAAGAACGCGCCCGGGTGGTTCAGGTAATACTGGTCCAGGGCATCGTCTCCGCCGACGAGGATGACGATCGCTGCGTCGCCGCCCCGGCGCCCGACCCGGCCTGCCTGCTGCCAGGTGCTCATCACCGTCCCCGGGTAGCCCGCGAGAATCGCCGCGTCCAGGGTGCCGATGTCGATCCCCAGCTCCAGCGCGGTCGTGGCCACGACCCCACGCAGGCGCCCTTCCCGCAAGTCCTGCTCGATGCGCTGTCGGTCCTCGGGGGTGTAGCCCGCCCGGTACGCGCTGACCCGCCGCGCCAGCGCCGAGTCCAGGTCCTCGCGCGCCTCGAGCAGCATACGCTCGACCGCGGTGCGCGACTTGCCGAAGAGGATGGCGGTGCGGCCGGCCTTGAGCAGCTCTCTGAAGAGCCCCACGGCCTCCTGGGTGGCGCTGCGATGCTCGTTCAACTCGGCGCTCCCCCGCAGCGGCGGGCGCCAGAAGAGGAAGCGGCGCGCGTGGGCGCCCGCGCTGTCGCCGGCGATCGAGGTGAAGGGCAGCCCGACCAGTTGCTCCGCCAGCTCGGCGGGGTTGCCGATGGTAGCCGAGGCGGCGATGAAGGTCGGCTGCGCGCCGAGGCGCGCCGCCAGGCGACGCAGGCGGCGCAGGATCAGCCCCACGTGCGAGCCGAAGGCGCCCCGGTAGGCGTGCAGTTCGTCCAGCACCACCACGTCGAGATTGGCCAGGAAGCGCGCCCAGCGGCGGTGGCCGGGCAGGAGCGCGTGGTGGAGGATGTCGGGGTTCGCCAGCACGATGTGGGGCGGGTCGGCCTGCATGCGCTCGCGCGCCTCGCGCGCCACGTCGCCGCTCAGCGTCTCCGCGCGAAGCGGCGCGGCTGCCTGGACCGAGGCGAGCAGCTCGCGCAGGTTGCGGAGCTGATCGGCCATGAGCGCCTTGGTCGGGTACAGGTAGAGGGCGGTAGTCGAGGGGCGGAGGAGCAGGCGCTCGATGGTGGGCAGGTTGAAGCACAGCGTCTTGCCCGACGCCGTGGGCGTCTGCACCACGAGGTGCTGCCCGGCGCGCGCCGCCTGGATCGCGGCCACCTGGTGGGCGTAGAGCTGCTTGACCCCCCGTTGCTGGAGCGCGGCGCCAAGGGGGGCCGGCAGGCGCGGACGGAGCGTCTGGTACGTCGGCGGGCGCGCGTCGAGCCGCGCGTCGTGCAGCAGCACTTCGTCCGGGTGTCCGCTGCGTCCTGCCACCGCGCGGCGCAGGTAGCCAATCAGTTCGTCGGTCGAGAGAGAGCTGGTCAACACGGGTTGCGGCCCATGGTAACAGCATCCGATCCTGGCTGGATAGGCGGCCCAGCCCGTGGATCTTCGTCCTCAAAGGGGAAGCTGCCGCCCTGAAGGGCGGGCCTGGGGCCAAGCTGCCGCCCTGAAGGGCGGGCCTGGGCCCCTGAGGATCAAGACCCCGGCCCATTTCCTGGCCGATGCCCCGGCAGAGGGGCCTGGGGGCATGGTCGGTGCATGGAGAGGTCGAGCCTCTTGGAGGAGCACTGTGCGGGACGCCACGCTGCGACTGAGTCTGCGCACCAAGCTGCTGCTTGGCGTCCTGCTGCTGCTCCTGCCGGTCCTCGGGCTGCTGCTGTGGGGCATCCAGGCCACCTACGAGCGAGGGCGGGAGCAAGTGCTCGACCGGCAGGTGGGCATCGCCCAGACCATCGCCGTCCAGGTCGATGGTCTGTTCGATGAATGCACCGACCTGGCCTGGGCGCTGGCCAACGACCCGCTGGTGCGCTCCTTCGACCCGGCCCTGGTCGATCCTCACCTGCAGCGGCTGGCCCCGCGCTACTCGGAGTACCTGGACATCGAGGTCTACAATGCTCGGGGCGAGAGCGTCGGGACGAGCGTCCCCTACGCGCCCGGCCAACCCCGGCTGGACGGTACCCAGTCCCTGCTCTTCCGCCGGGTGCTGGCCAGCAGCCAGCCGGGCGTTTCGGAGGTCCACCAGACACCCCGCTTTGAGGGCAGACCCGTCGTCAGCATCGCGGTGCCGGTGCTGGAGGATGAGCGCGCCACTGGCACGGTCCACCTGGTCTTCGATCTCAGCCAGCTCCCGCCCAGCGTGGCCTCCCCTCAACTCGACCCGCAGGAGTTCGGCATCGCCGTGATCGACCCGGCGGGGCGAGTTGCCTTCTACAACCGGCTGCCCGACCTGGCCTGGGAGCAGCGCGACGTCTCGCGGCTGCCGGAGACGCAGGCCGGCCTGGCCGGCCAGACGGTTCGGACGGACGCCTTCACCAGTCCCTATTTCGGCGATCGTCGGGTGCTCGGCCAGGTCCGTAGTCCCAGGTATGGGTGGCTGGTGGCCGTGGCCTCACCCCTGGCCGTCGCGCTGGCGCCGGCCGAGGAGGAGCTGCGCCGCGACCTCCTCGCCTTCGGGCTGATCGCCCTGGCGGGCATCGCTGGCGCCTGGGCGCTGTCGAGGTCTCTGGTCGGGCCGCTCGGCCAGCTCGCCGCCCTGGCCCGCGACCTGGGGCGGGGACAGCTCGGGCGCAGGTCCGAGCTACGGACCGGGGACGAGCTGGAGACGCTGGGCCAGGAGTTCGACGCCATGGCCCAGCTCCTCCAGCGGACGCTGGGCGAGCTGGAGGCCGAGCGGGCGCGGCTCCAGGCGGTGATCGAGCAGATGCCGGAGGCGGTCATCCTGGCCGATGCCCACGGCCACGTCCTGCTGTACAACCGGCTAGCCCTGCTTGCCCTGGCGCAGGGCGAAACGGGCCAGGTGGACACGTTCGGCAACCCAGCCATCCTCGACCTGCGGCGCGCCTCGGGCGAGCCGGCGCCGTGGGAAGAGCTGCCGCTGGTGCGGGCGGTCCTGCAGCGCGAGATCACCCGAGGGGTCGAGTTGTGCGTGCGGCGGGCCGACGGGGCGCTCGTGCCCGTGCTGGCCAGCGCGGCCCCGATCCGGGGCCCGGGCGGCGAGGTGGTGGGCGCGGTGGCGGTGTACCGGGACATCTCCAGCCTGAAGGAGCTGGAGCGGCTGCGGGAGGAGTGGACCTCGGTCATCGCCCACGACCTCCGCCAGCCGGTCACCGTCATCAACGGCTACGCCGGCCTGCTGGCCCGGCTGATGGAGCGGCACCCGGCCGTGCCCCAGGAGCAGCAAGCGGTGGAGCACATCCGCACCAGCGCTCACCAGCTCAACCGCATGATCGCCGATCTGCTCGACGTCTCGCGCATCGAGGCCGGGCGGTTAGCGCTGGAGCGGCAGCCCCAGGACCTGGCGACGCTGGTGCGCCAGGTGGCGGAGCGCACGGCCGAGGTGGCCGCGGGCCACCCGGTGCAAGTGGAGGTCGCCGAGGCGCCGCTGCCCGTCGAGGCCGATCCCCAGCGGATCGAGCAAGTGCTGGGCAACCTCGTCTCCAACGCCGCCAAGTACGGCGATCCGGACACCGGTATCCTGATCGAGGTGCGGCGCCGGGACACGGAGGTGGAGGTGGCGGTGGCCAACCACGGGCCGGGCATCCCGCCCGAAGACCTGCCCAGGCTGTTCAGCCGCTTCCACCGCGCCCGCCAGGCTCAGGCCGAGCGGGTGGCCGGGCTGGGCCTGGGACTGTACATCAGCAAGGGGCTGGTGGAGGCGCACGGCGGCCGTATCTGGGCCGAGAGCGCCCCCGGCCAGACCACCACCTTCCGCTTCACCCTGCCCCTGGCCGCGCCACAGAGGGTGGCCGGCGAGCGGGCGGCGTAGCGCCACTGGGGGTCGCCCGGACCAGGGCGGCGCCCAGCCCGAGGACGATCCAGAGCCCGAGGCCCCCGCGCGCGCCCAGGGCGATGGCGTCGGTCAGGCCGTAGGTGAGGAAGCTGGCCATGCCCGCGCCCAGCCCGACCGCCGCCGCCCGCAGCGCCGCGTCGTCCGTCCGTCGGTAGACCTGCCAGAGGGCGCGGAAGAAGGCCAGCAGGAGCCCCAGGACCGCGAGGGCGCCGGGAATCCCCAGGTCGAGTCCGAGCTGCAGGAAGAAGTTGTGGGCGTGCGGCACGTAGGTGTCGGGCGCGATGAGGAAAGGGACGTAGAGCGCGTGCAGGACCAGCGAGAACTGGCCCATGCCGATGCCGGTATACGGGAAGTCCTGCAGCATGGACACGGCGCGGTCCCACAGCTCGAGCCGCCCCGTGAACGTATCCAGCCCGGTGCCCGCCGCGGCGATCCACTGGGTGGCCAGCCGCCAGGCCAGCCAGCCACCCGCCACCGCGGCCAGCGCCACGACCGCGGCGCCGAGCGCCTGCGCACGCCTCGAGCGCGGCACCGCCACCAGCCGCCAGGCGAGCAGCAGCAGCAGCCCGATCCCACAGCCGGCGTAGGCGCTGCGCGACTGGGTCAGGAGCAGCACGATGGCCATGAGCCCGCCCGTCGCGGCGAGACCCGCCGCGAGGAGGCCTCGGGCGCGCGTCCGGGGGCGGCCGAGGCCGCCCGCCAGGAGGGCGACCGCCAGTGGGACCAGGAGCGCCAGGGCGCCCCCGACCTCGTTGGGGTGGATGCCGCCCTGGTCGGTGCCATAGACCACGCCCCGAACCAGCACGGGCAGGCGCTCGTAGAGCGGGCCGAGGGGCAGCAGCTTGTGCATCATCCACTCGGTCCCCACCAGGCCCACGGCCGCAAGCCCGCCGCCCAGCGCCAACACTGTGGCATAGACAGCCAGGAGCGCCTGCTCGGGGGTACCGAGCGCATTGGCCAGGGCGTAGGCGAGCGCGAGACCCAGGAGCAGCCCGTACAGCTTGGGCGCGGCGAACGTCCAATCCACCACCGGCAGCAGGGTGAGGGGGAGGAGCAGCACCAGACAGACGGCCGGCACGTCGTAGGGTGTCCGCACCGAGAGGTAGCCCCGAACGACCCGGCGGAGCGCCCACAACAGCGGGACAAGCAGCAGCAGCAGCCCACTCCAGGGACGCGGGAACCACAGGAACGGCGCCAGGGCGAGCAGGAGCAGCGGCTCGAGCGAACTGAGGCGCTCCAGCGCCAGACGCCGGGTGAGTGCTGAGTACTCGGAAGTCATGCGGCTTGCCTGCCCGGGTGGGCAGGCTGGTGTCCGCTCTACGAGTTGGAGGTTGAAGGTTGAAGGTTGGAGCTCCAACCTTCAACCTTCAACCTCCAACCTCCAACCTGACCCACCCGCTCGCGCCAGTAGTCGAGCAGGTCGGCCATGGTCTGCTCGAAGGGAATGTGGGGCTCCCAGCCCGTGGCCGCGCGGAACTTGCTGGCATCTGCCTGGAGGAGCTTCACGTCCGAGGGGCGCATCTTCTCGGCCACCGGCTCCACGCGCACCTGCACGGCCGAGTGCTCCAGGAGCACCTCCAGCATCTCCTTGACCGTGCGCGCCACGCCGGTGCCGATGTTGTACACCTCGCCCGGCGTGCCCCGCTCCAGGGTCAGCCAGTAGGCCTTCACCATGTCCCGCACGTCCGACCAGTCGCGCCGGGAGCTCAGGTCCCCGACCTCGATCACCGGCGCGCGCAGGCCCGCCTCGATCTCGGCCACCTGCCGGGCGAAGTTGGAGGTCACGAACACGGGGCCGCGCCGCGGGCCCTCGTGGTTGAAGCCGCGGGTGACGATGGTGCGCAGTCCGTAGCTGCGGAAGTACTGGTGGGCCAGCATCTCCTGAGTGACCTTGCTGACCGCGTAGGGCGAGAGCGGGCGCAGAGGGTTGGTCTCCTTGATCGGCGCCTCGTGCGGGTAGACCAGCCCGTACTCTTCACTGCTGCCCGCGACGTGGACCAGCGGGTCCAGGTTGGCCTGGCGGATCGCCTCGAACAGGTTGACCTGGCCGAGCACGTTGATGCTCAGGGTCTGAGCGGGCGCGGTCCACGAGGTGGGCACGAAGCTCTGGGCCGCCAGGTGGAAGATACGGTCCGGGCGTACGCACTCGATCAGGCGCTGCGTGGAGAAGGCGTCC
>JACQUR010000355.1 GCA_016210245.1 Chloroflexota bacterium | reverse complement strand
TTTTGAGCACTATGTTGTCCTCCGACATGTCTGTACGGTGTCGACTGTCGACTGTTAACAATCGACAGGGCCCTGTCGACTGTGAACTGTCGACTGTCGACTTGGTTTGGCACTGTCTGGGTGATTATACTGGACGCCCCGTGCTAGCAGAAAGGAGGGCGCTTCTTACAGGCGCTCGGCGCGCTCGACCCCGAGCACGAAGATCGTGGCGCCGCCCACCTCGACCTCGAGCGGAAAGGGCAGGTAGGACTCACCCGGCTCCATAGCCGGCGGCAGCGGATTGACGTACTGGCGGCGGGTGAGGCAGTTCTCCCGCAGGACTGCCAGCACCTCGCCCACCTGGTCGTCGTCGACGCCCAGCAAGAGCGTGGCGTTGGCCTCGTGCAGGAAACCGCCCACGGTCTTGATGCGCGTGGCGCGGAAGCCGCGCGCGGTCAGGTCGTTCAGCGCGTTCCGGGCGTCTTCGGGCTGGACGATGGCGACGATGAGCTTCACGCGCGGCCTCCACCGCTCCCGTGCGCCTGCTGCAGGCAGCGCTCCACGCAGCCCCAGATCGCGTCGGCAAGCGCCGCCACTGGCTGCCGCGCGTCCAGCACCACCCAGCGCCAGGGCTCGGCCGCGGCCAGCGCCAGATATCCCTCCCGCACGCGCTGGTGGTACGCCAGTTCCTCCGCCTCGAACCGGTTCCACTCCTCGGGCGGGAGGCGTCGCTTACGTTCCAGGCCCTCGGCCACTGGCAGGTCCAGGAGCACGGTGAGGTCGGGCGCCAGGCCGCGGGTGGCGAAGGCGAGCACCTGGGCCAGGCTAGCCAGGTCGAGCCCACGCCCGTAGCCCTGGTAGGCGAGGGTCGAGTCGGCGTATCGATCGGCGACCACGATCTCGCCGCGCTCCAGGGCCGGGCAGATGGCCTCGTCGATAACCTGGGCACGGGCGGCGCAATAGAGCAGCGCTTCGCCCCGGGTACCGATGGCCAGGTCGCCCTGCAACAGGAGGACGCGAATGCGGTCGCCGAGCGGCGTTCCACCTGGCTCGCGCACCTGGACACAGCTCCGCCCGGCGGCGCGGAGGCGTTGCGCCAGGAGCGCCGCGTGGGTGGTTTTGCCAGCGCCCTCGGGTCCCTCAAAGGTGATGAACATGCCGGCAAAGGGTACCGGCTGGGACTTCCGCTGAGCAAGCCATCAAGGGGCAGTCGACAAGAGCGGCGCGCCGCTCTTGTCGACTGCCCCTTGATGGCTTGCTCAGCGCTTATACAGCTTCACCCGGCGGTAAGGCTCCTTGCCAGTGCTGCGGGAGGCGATGCCGTGCTGCTCGGCGAGCTGGTGCTGCAAGCGGCGAACGTAGGCGTCCTGGGGCGACAGTTCCACCGGGCGCGAGGTCTCCAGCACCTGGGTGATCGCCTGCTGGGTCTCCACCAGCGCGTCCGGCGAGGCCGGGGTTTCGGCGACCGGGGCGGTATCGAGCATCTGCGTGACCCGGGCCAGCCCCTCCTGGAGCTGAGTGTTGCTGGTGCTGCGCAGCACGTAGACGGGCACGCCAGCCGCCTCCGCGTCGCGCAGCGCCTGGGTCTTGCGACGGTAGTAGTTGCGGACCGTCATCACCACGTCCGCCTCCTGCAGGTTGGCCACCAGCGTGGCGGGGATCTGCAGGCCACGAATGAGCTGCTCCAAGCGCGAGCGGTTCAACCCGTAGGGGAAGAGGCGCACCGGCTTGCCGTGCGCCGGCGCCGCGGCCCGGAACGTAGCCGGTCGCGGCTCGAGCGGGAAGGACGGCGCAGGCGCCGCGGGAGTCGCCACGGCCCGCAAGCTCGGCCCCTCCATCTTGACCTCGCCCTGCTCGTCGCGGTAGCGGATCGCGGGCGGGGTGGATTGGCCGCGCAAGATGTTATCCACCACCTCGGCCACGCTCTCGTGGACCGCCACCCGGTTCCAGCTCTGGATCTCCACCACCACGTCGAAGGTGGGCGGGGCCTTGCGCTCCAGCACGGACTTCTGGGTGCCCCGCCGGCGCGCCTCCTCATCGCCCAGCGTGACCGTCTGAATCCCGCCGATCAGGTCGGTCAGCGTGGGGTTGAGCATGAGGTTTTCCAGCGTGTTCCCGTGCGCCGTGGCGATGAGCTGGACGCCGCGCTCGGCGATGGTGCGCGCCGCCTGAGCCTCCAGCTCGGTCCCGATCTCGTCGATGACGATGACCTCCGGCATGTGGTTCTCCACCGCCTCGATCATCACCGCGTGCTGGAGGGTGGGCGTCGGCACCTGCATGCGCCGGGCCCGGCCGATAGCCGGGTGCGGGATATCGCCGTCGCCAGCGATCTCGTTGGAGGTATCCACTACGATCACCCGTTTGTGGGCGTCCTCGGCCAGCACGCGGGCTGCCTCCCGCAGCATGGTCGTCTTGCCGACCCCAGGGCGGCCCAGAAGGAGGATGCTCTTGCCGCTGTTGATGAAATCCTGGATAGACCGGATTGTCCCAAAGACGGCGCGGCCTACTCGACAGGTGATGCCAACTATCTTCCCTCTGCGATTGCGTATGGCGGAGAAGCGATGGAGGGTCCGGGGTATTCCGGCCCGGTTATCGTCGCCGAAGCTGCCGATACGATCCACAACGTATTGCAGGTCTTCCTCGGTAACCTCCCGGGAATCCAGATACAAGTCCGTGCCCAAAAACCGGGCCTCCGGGGGTCTGCCCAGGTCGAGGACAACCTCCAGAAGGTCGCTGA
>JACQUR010000361.1 GCA_016210245.1 Chloroflexota bacterium | reverse complement strand
GCTGAGTGCTGAGTGCTGAGTCCTGAGTCCTGAGTCCTGAGTCCTGAGTGGAGGCCCTCGTCCTCACTCAGGACTCAGGACTCAGGACTCAGCACTCAGCACTCAGCACTCAGCACTCCTCGCACGCCGCACTCCTCGCACGCCGCTTGCAGCTTCTCCGGTTGAACGCGCGAGCTCTTGCCGTCGCCCTGGTTCGGGTCTACAATTCAGCGATTGCGCAGGCGATTATCCTGGGGAGGTCGACAGTGGTTGCCAAGACCGCGGAAGGCGGAGCGCTACCCCATATCCCTGCGGTGCCCGAGGCGTGCGAGCCCCGGGCGATTCACCCGGAGCGGGTCACGCGCGGGCGGGCGCTGCTGCTGGGCGACGAGAGCTACGTGGCGCTGGCTGAAACCTTTCGCTCGCTGGCCGACTCCAGTCGGGCCAGGATCATCCATAGCCTGGCCGAGCAGGAGCTGTGCGTGTGCGACCTGGCGGCGGTGGTGGGCATGTCTGAGCCGGCGGTCTCGCAGCACCTGCGCATGCTGCGCAACCTGCGCATCGTCCGCCCCCGGCGGGAGGGCAAGGTGGTCTACTACAGCCTCGACGACGCCCACATACGGGTGCTGCTCAGCGTCTCGCTCAGCCACCTCGGCCACACCCCGGGAGCCTAGGCCGATGGTTGCGAACGGACGCCACGCGCACGATCGGGCGGTGGGCCGTGGCGCCAGCCGGAAGCGGCTGGCCGTGGTGCTGGCCATGACGCTGCTCTACCTCGGGGTCGAGGTCGCCGGAGCGCTGCTCTCCAACAGCCTCGCCCTGCTGGCCGACGCCGGCCACATGGTCAGCGACGTGGGCGCGGTGGGGCTGGCGCTGTTCGCCCTCTGGTACGCCGAGCGCCCGGCTACCCCCGAGCGCAGCTATGGCTACGCTCGGGCCGAGATCCTGGCCGCGCTGCTGAACGCTCTGGTGCTGATCCTGATCGTCGGCTACGTGCTGTGGGAGGCCTGGGGCCGGCTGTGGGACCCACCGGCCGTCCAGAGCTTACCCATGCTGCTGGTCGCCGTCGTCGGCCTGGGGGTGAACCTGCTCGGCGCCTGGATCCTGTCCGAGGGACGCCACGACAGCCTGAACGAGGCGGGCGCCTTCGTACACGTGGTGGGCGACGCGCTCGGCTCGGTCGGGGCCATCGCCGCGAGCGCCATCATCCTCACCGCCGGCTTCGTCCTGGCCGATCCCATCTTCAGCGTGCTCATCAGCCTGATCATCCTGTGGTCGGCCTGGGACCTGCTGCGGCGGACTATCGCAGTGCTCATGGAGAGCACGCCGCCAGGGATCGACCTGCTGCGCGTGCGGGCCGACATGCTGCGGGTGGAGGGCGTGGAGGCGGTCCACGACCTGCACATCTGGGCGCTGACTTCGGGCTTCATCGCCATGAGCGCCCACGTCGTCGCGAGCGATGGCCAGGCCCAGGAGGTGCTGGCCCGGCTGCGGGACCGCCTGCACGACGATTTCGGCATCGCCCACACCACCCTGCAGATCGAGCAAGGCGAGCAGGTGGAGGAGGAGATCCACTGCGTGGGCGACCCGCGCTGCCTGCCCCCCGACCTGCCCATGGTCGAGCCGGCGCGCCTTGGCCGCGACGCGGGGGCGCTATAGACGGTCAGATAATGTTCTGGAATCCAGCGCCCCGCCACCAGGAGTGGAGACGGCCCGATTCTCCAGAAGGTTTTCTGAACATCTATAGAGGACTCTGCGTCTCGGCGTCTCTGCGGTTTGGAAAGGCGCTCTCAATGCCGACCGCCCTCAGTTTGGATCGGAATGCTCCCGGCCTGGCTCTCCACGGGGCGGCTCCGCCGTGCTGCCTGGCTCAAGGAGGCTCAATCCGGCGATTCGGCGGAAGTCGCGGTCGAAGGTACAGACCTGAGGGGGCCCTGCGACCAGCGCGTAGGCCGCCAGCAGGGCATCGGCGAAGTCAAGGTTCCTGTCTCTGTAGATCGAGAGGGCCCTCATGATGGCGTCCTTGTCCCACACAACCAGTCCGTCAGCAGTGACAAACGAGAGGAGTTGGTCCGCGATCTGGATGCGGCCATGGCCGTAGAATGAACGCAAGGTCCAGACAACCTCTGCCAGAATGACTGGCGTCAGGATCAGGCGGACCTCGCCGCGCGCCGCAGCGGCCAGAGTGGCCTGGGCTCGCTCCCACAGGCCGGGTGGGTCCTGCGTGAAGAAGCGCAGCAGGACGTTAGCATCGACGTAGACGTCCGCCACGGTTAGTCCTGGTGCTTTGCAACCCGCTCGGCAACGCGCCCCTGGACCTCAGCTCGAACGGCTTCCTTACCCGGAAAGGGTCTGGTCGCTGGGAAAGCGCCCACGAAATCGAGCAGGCTCACTCGCTTGATCCGCCTCATCGTCGCTTTGCCATCTTCCAGTTCGAAGAAGACGAAGTCGCCCTCCGCGATACCCAACTGCTGGCGAACCTCCTTGGGAATCGTCACCTGGCCCTTGACCGTCACCTTGGCCATACTCATGCCATATCTCCTGTCAGATCAATGATCGCCTTACACTGGTCTTGCGTCAAGGGAAACGCCAGGGGTCATGAAGGATCAGGCAGGTCAGGCGGACCACTGAGGCTGCAGCCAGGAGGTTGAGGGCGTTACACGGATGCGCTGGTAGGGACTGAGGCGACCGTCTACGCCCCCCTGATCGCGTCCAGGATCCGCCCGCCCGGGATCGTCTCGGGCACGAGGCCCAGCAAGCGCAGACCGGTCCAGGCCAGGGCGGCGTTGGTGCTGAGGACCGGCAGGTTGAAGCGCCGCTGGAGGTGGGGCAGCGCCTCCAGCGTGGGCAGGTTGGTCGAAACCAGGAGGAGCGCGTCGGCGTTGGCCGTAGACACCTGGCAGGCTGCCTCGTAGACGTCGCGCGGCGACAGGTTGTTGATCTGCTCCGGCTCCAGGCCCAGTCGATGGTCGGCCACGAGCTCGAAGCCCCGGCTGGCCAGGTACCGCCGCACGGCCACGCACTTGGCCTCCGGATAGGGGAGCAGCAGCGCCAGCCGGCGGGCGCCAATAGCGCGGAGCGCGTCGGCCATGCAGGCAGTCGCGCTGCGGGCAGGCAGCCCGGATGCGGCCGCCAGTTGGGCGCAAAAGGCCTCATCCTCCAGCGCGCCGTGCAAGCAGACGCTGGCCACGCAGCAGTAGAGCAGCGCGCCGACGCCCACGCGGGGCGTGGCCTCGGCCAGCTCCAGGGCGCTGGCGACCGCGGCCTCCGGATCCACCTGGATCACCCGGAAGGCGTTGCCGACAACGCCCTTCGGCAGCGCGGCCGCCAGCTCCGGCTCGATCACCGCGTTGTCATACGGCAGGATCAGCCCAATCCGCCCCCGCGCGCCATACCGCGCGTCGGGCAGGCTCTCTTGCGCCACAGCAACAGCCATACTCCCTCCTCCCGGGCAGCCGATTCTAGCACGCCAGGCGGCACGAGGCATGCACCTGTCGTCTCGAGTGCAGATTTGAGATTGCAGATTGCCTCAATCTGCACTCTGCAATCTCAAATCTGCACTTGAGACGAAAGATGCAATGATGCCGGTTCAAACCTGGGAGTATACGGTGGTCGTCGGCTACTCTGACGGGCGCGTCTTCGCCAACGGGCAGGAGCAGCCGCCCGGGAAGCGCGCCTACGATGTGCTCAACGAACTGGGGGCGCTGGGCTGGGAGCTCGTCGGCCAGAGCGAGGTGGTCGGCCCGGCCGGGGGTGACATCACCTACACGCTCCGACGCCCTCGCCTCCCATGAGGCAGCCGCCAGGAGGCCGCCGGCCGCACCTGCCGCCGCAGGAGCGGCACGCGCGCAAGCAGCGCGTCCTGGCCAGGGGAACCCCCTCGATCACCCGCAGCATTGCCGACGCGGTGGTCGTGAAGGACGAAGACCTCTTCTTCCTCGCCAAGCCCGACGGCACGGTGCCCCTTGGCGGCGAGCATGGCTTCGGCCTCTACTACCACGATTGCCGCTACCTGCACGGCTACGAGCTGACGCTGGCCGACACCTATCCCGAGGCCCTGGTCTCGAGCGAGGCGCGTGGCTTCATGGCCGTCTTCGAGCTGACCAATCCAGACCTCCGGATGGTGGACGGCCAGCTCATCCCCAAGGAAGAGATCGGGATCACGTGGGAGCGCACCGTCGACAGCGCCGGGCTCGCCCTCCACGACGTGGTCACGTTCCAGAACTTCGGGCTCCAACCGATCGAGTTCCCGGTTTCGCTCACCTTCCAGGCCGGGTTCGAGGACATCTTCGCCGTCCGGGGCTTGCTGGCCGAAACTCCGGGCACGCCGCGCCCTCCACGCTGGACCGACAGCGTGCTCCACCTGGCCTACGAGGGCGCCGACGGCCTCTCTCGCAGCCTGTCGATCCACTGCGCGCCGGCCCCGCAGACCACGGACGGCACCACGGCGCGCTTCCACCTCGCGCTGCAACCAAGGGAACGCACGCAGCTCCTGGTTTCACTGGTCCTGGCCGAGTCGGCAGACCCCACGGAGGTGGAACCGAGAGCGCATCCCCGCCCGGTCCTCAAGCAGGTCCAGGCCGTGCTCCACCGCTCGTCCAGCCAGTGGCGGAGCGGCCAGACCGAGGTGCGCAGCGACAGCCTGCTGCTGAATGGCATCCTGGACCGCTCGTTAGGCGATCTACGCGTCTTGAGGAGCGCAATCGGGAGCTACGAGTTCTTCGCCGCCGGCGTCCCCTGGTTCGCCACGCTGTTCGGGCGCGACAGCCTCATCACCGCCCTGCAGACCCTCGCCTACGACCCGAAGATCGCGGAGCGGACCCTGCGGCTGCTGGCACAGTACCAGGGGCAGCGAGTGGACGACTGGCGCGACGAGCAGCCCGGCAAGATCCTGCACGAGTTGCGCGTGGGCGAGATGGCCAGGCTGGGCGAGATCCCCCACACCCCCTACTACGGCACCGTCGACGCCACGCCGCTCTTCCTGGTCCTGGTCGGCCAGCACGCGGCCTGGACTGGCGACCTGCGGCTGTTCAAGGACCTGCGGGGCAACGTGGAGCTGGCGCTCGAGTGGATGTCGAAGTACGGCGACCCCAGGGGCGACGGCTACATCGCCTACCAGAGCGCGTCGGAGAAGGGGCTGATCAACCAGGGCTGGAAGGACTCGGGCGACGCCATCGTCAACGCCGACGGGAGCCTGGCCACCCCGCCGATAGCCCTGGTCGAGGTGCAGGGGTATGCCTACCTGGCCCGGCTGCTCCTGGCCGACCTCTACCGCCGGGTTGGCGAGCCCGAGCGAGCAGATCGGCTGCGGGGTGAGGCGGAGGCGCTGCGCGCCCGCTTCAACCGCGACTTCTGGATCGAGGACCTGGGCTTCTACGCGCTGGCGCTCCAGGCCGGCAGCCAGCCGGCCGCGGTCGTGTCGTCGAACCCGGGCCACGCGCTCTGGTCGGGCATCGTCGATCCGCGCAAGGCGCGCCAGACGGCGGAGCGGCTGATGGCCGACGACCTGTTCACCGGTTGGGGCATCCGCACCCTCTCCGAGCGCGAGCGGCGCTATAGCCCGATTGCCTATCACCTGGGCACCGTCTGGCCGCACGATAACTCGCTCGCCGCGGCCGGGCTGCGGCGCTACGGCTTCGACGACGCCGCCTGCCGCGTGGCCGTGGCCGTCATCGAGGCGGCGATGCACTTCGGTGGGTACCGGCTGCCGGAGCTGTTCGCGGGGCTGAGCCGAGCGGACTACGGCGTCCCGGTCCGTTACCCCGTCGCCTGCCACCCCCAGGCCTGGGCTGCCGGCGCCGTCCCCTACCTGGTCGAGACTCTGCTGGGACTGGTGCCCGAGGCGTTCGACCATCGGCTGCGCATTGTGCGCCCGCTCCTGCCGGACTTCATCCACCACATCGAGGTCCGGCGGCTGCGCGTCGGCACTGCCCGCGTCGACCTGCGGTTCGAGCGCACCTCCAGCGGGGCGGTGGTGGTGGACGTGCTCGAGATCGAGGGCCACCTGGACGTGGTAGTGCAACCCAGGACCTCGAGCGCCTGAGGCCAGCCCTGGAGCGGTTTTTAGATTCGCTGGCCTCGGGCTACCGCTTCGCCCTCGCCTTCCCGCGTCGCACTACGGCCACGGCTCCGACCAGCAGCGCGCCAGCGCCGATCGCCGCTGCCCGCAGCAGTCTGGAGCGCGCTCGTCCATCCCCTCTCCGGGCGAGCCCGGTGTACGCGGCCTCCGGATAGTCTCCCGGCGGGCCGCCGCGGCCCTCGCGCAGCGCCATCTGGAGCACCTGGGCCAGGTGGAGGGCGCGCCGGTTGGTGGTCTGGGCGATCTGCTCGCGGCAACTGAACCCGTCGGCCACGATCAGCGCGTCCTTCGCGGCGGTGCGCACCGCCGGCAGCAGCACCCGCTCGCCCGCGCGCAGGCCGACCTCATAGTGCGCGCGCTCGAAGCCGAAGGCCCCGGCCATGCCGCAGCAGCCGGCGTCGAGCACCTGGTAGTCCAGGCCCATCTTCGCTAGCACCGCCTCCTCCGCGTCCATCTTCATGATCGCCTTGTGGTGGCAGTGCCCGTGGACCACCGCCCGGCGCTCGAGCCTGGGCGGCTGGTAGCCCGGCGCCTGCTGTTCGAGGAACTCGCTCAGCAGGAACGTCTGGCGGCTGAGGCGCTTCGCGTCCTCGTCGTTCGGGAAGAGGTTGAGCAGCTCGTCGCGGAAGACCGCCACGCAGCTCGGCTCCAGGCCGACCAGCGGGACGCCCGCCTCGAGCTCCGGGCGGAGCGCCTCCAGGACCTGGCGGAGCAGGCGCTTGCCCAGGTCGAGCATCCCGTAGTCGTGAACCGGGCGGCCGCAGCACAGCGCCTGGCGGGGGATGGACACCTGGTAGCCGGCCGCCTCCAGCACCTCCACCGCGGCCTGGGCAGTCTCGGGGTGGAAGTAGTTGTTGAAGGTGTCCGGCCAGAGCAGCACCGATGGCCCACCCAGGTTGCGAGGGCCGCGCCGCTGGAACCAGTGGCTGAAAGGTTGCGGGGCGAAAGCGGGGATCTGGCGCTGGGGCGCGATGCCGGCCGCGGCCCTGGCCACGTCGCGCAGCAGCGGTGTCTGGGTGAAGAAGTTGGCCAGGCCGGGCACGCGCGAGGCCAGCCGGGCCCAGTAGAAGACCAGGCCGAAGGCGTAGGCGCTCCTGGGGCGCAGCCGCCCGGCGTAGTAGTGGGACAGGAACTCGGCCTTGTAGGTGGCCATGTCCACGTTCACGGGGCACTCGCCCTTGCAGCCCTTGCAGGCCAGGCACAGGTCCAGTGCCTCGCGCACGTGGCGGTCGCGCCAGCCGCCCCGCAGTGGGCTGCCCTGGAGCATTTCGAACAGCAGGCGGGCCCGGCCGCGGGTCGAGTGTTTCTCCTCGCGGGTCACCATGTAGCTGGGACACATGGTACCCGCGTGCTCCTTGCGGCACTCCCCCACGCCGACGCAGCGCAGGGTCGCGCGGGCGAAGCTGCCGTTGTCGTCCGGGAACTGGAAGTGCGTCCGCGGTTGTGGCGGGCGGTAGTGGGTGCCGAGGCGCAGGTGCTCGTCCAGGCGGTAGGGGTCCACCACCTTGCCGGGGTTCATCTTACCCTCGGGATCCCAGATCGCCTTGAACTCGCGGAACGCCTGCACCAGCTCCGGGCCGAACATCCGCGGCAGCAGCTCGGCGCGGGACTGGCCGTCGCCGTGCTCCCCGGAGAGCGAGCCGCCGTAGCGGACCACGAGGTCCGCGGCCGCCTCCACGAAGGAGCGGAAGTGCCGGATGCCGGGCGCGGTCTCCAGGTCGAAGTCGATGCGGGTGTGGACGCAGCCCTGGCCGAAGTGGCCGTAGAGCGCGCACTCGTAGCCGTAGCGGTCCAGCAGCGCGCGCAGGTCGCGCAGGTAGTCGCCCAGCCGCTCGGGCGGCACCGCCGAATCCTCCCAGCCTTCCCAGGTGACCTTCCTGCCCGGCACCCAGGCGGTGGCGCCCAGGCCGGATTCGCGGACGGTCCAGACCATGCGCGCCTGCTTCGGGTCGTCGAACAGCTTCATGCTGGGCGGGTGGTCGGCCTGGCACAGCGCCTCCATCAGCTCGCGCGCGCGGGCGTCCGCCTCGCCCCTGGTCTCGCCGCCGAACTCGACCAGCAGCCAGCCGCCCCCGTCCGGCAGCAACTGGACGTTGGCGGGGTGCAGGCCCTTGCGCTTCATGTCGTCGACCAGGCGGCGGTCCATCCCTTCCAGGCCGATGGGCCCGTGGGCCAGGATGTCCATGATGTGGTCGCCCGCGGTGTAGGCATCGGGATACCCCAGCACCACCAGCGTGCGGGCGGGCGGGCTGTAGACCAGGCGCACCGTCGCTTCGAGCACCGTGACGCAGGTACACTCCGAGCCGACCAGCGCCCGGGCGAGGTGGAAGCCGCGCTCGGGCAGCAGGTGGTCCAGGTTGTAGCCCGAGACGCGGCGCGGGATGTTCGGGTAGCGCTGCCGGATCAGGTCGGCGTAGCGGTCGCGCAGGGCGCGCAGGCGGGCGTAGAGCTCGCCCCGCCGGCCGCCCTGGGCGATGAGGTGCTGCAGCTCCGTCTCGCTCGTCTGGCCCACGCGCAGGCGCAGGCCGTCGTAGGTCAGGATCTCCAGCTCCTCCACGTTGGCGTCGGTCTTGCCCGCCATCACCGAGTGGACGCCACAGGAGTTGTTGCCGATCATCCCGCCCAGGGTGCAGTGGCTGTGGGTGGCGGGATCCGGGCCGAAGGTGAGGTGGTGGCGCTCGGCCGCAGCCCGCAGGTCGTCCAGCACCACCCCTGGCTGGACCCACGCCAGCTTGCGCTGGGGGTCGATCTCCAGCACCCGGCGCAGGTATTTCGACAGGTCGAGGACGATGGCCACGTTGCAGCACTGCCCGGCCAGGCTGGTGCCGCCGCCGCGGGCCAGGATGGGCGCTCCGTAGCGGCGCGCCACGGCCACGGTCTGGACCACGTCGTCCACGTTCCTGGGAAGGACGACGCCGATGGGGACCTGGCGGTAGTTGGAAGCGTCGGTGGCGTAGAGGGCGCGGCTGCCCGCGTCGAAGCGCACCTCCCCCCGGATGGTAGCGCGCAGGTCGGCTGCGAGCGCAGCGCTGTCCGCCGTTGGCGGCTGCACCGCCTCGGCTACACGGCGGGCTGGCCCTCGGGTCTCGGCATGCATGGCTTGCTCCCCCAGGCACCTGGCTCGCGCGATGGGGCGCGGCGTCCGGCCTGCGACCCGCAACTCCCATACCAGACCGGAGTGCTGAGTGCTGAGTTCTGAGTCCTGAGTGCCTGGTCCGCACTCAGGACTCCGCACTCAGCACTCCGGGCTCCGCACTCAGGACTCAGGGCTCCGCACTCAGGACTCAGGACTCAGGACTCAG
>JACQUR010000360.1 GCA_016210245.1 Chloroflexota bacterium | reverse complement strand
GTGCTGAGTCCTGAGTGCTGAGTCCTGAGTGAAGGGACCAGACTCAGGACTCAGCACTCAGCACTCAGCACTGCCTACTGCCCAGGCGGAATCCGCACGGCCCTGTTCCGCGCTATGGTAGACTCTGAGGCAGGACTGGCGGTGGGCGCGACGGAGAGGCAGGGTGTCCATGGAGATCAATGATCTCGTCCCGCCGATCACCCAGACGCTGTTCGTCTTGATCTTCCTGGTCGTCGCGAGCCAGGCGGTCCGTCGGCCGACACGCAGCGCGATCGATACACCACCAGCGGCGCGCCACTGCACGCCACCGACGGCACGATGCATGGGGCAGTGGTCACCTTCAGCGACGTCACCCCCCTGCACGTGTTGCAAGAGCAGCGCGAGGACCTGCTGCGGACCATCTCGCACGACCTGCGCAATCCGCTCACCCTGGTGCAGGGCCACGCGCAGATGCTGCACCGGCAGGTAACGCGGTCGGGAGCAGATAGGAGCCTGCTCCGCAGCGCTGGGCCGAGAGCCAGCCGGGGCACGGTAGCACCTTCAGCTTCACCCTGCCGGCCTGCTCGGTGGCTGTGATCCGCTAGCCCGCCTGGCGCACGCCCCCCACTCTACTTCGTGAGCGCGGGTGCCCCTCCCGTTCTTGCGCGCGGCGTACACCGCGCGCAAAACTCTGAACCTCACCTGCGCCCCCTCTCATGGTCGCGGCTCGGATGGAACCGCGGCATGAAGCATGAACTACCACTACCTGCAAAGCTTCGCTAGCGCTCGCCCATAATTGTATACTGGTACTGTTCCAGTCGATCCGGAGCCTGGGAAGGTGCTGCTCTCGAGCGGAGCCATGGCTGAAGCCGAGCCTCACCTCCTCACGGAGTTGCAAGCCCGGGCGCGCCAACACGCGGCGGCCGCCCGGCTGGAGGAGCGCGCGCGGGCCGGGATCGACCTGGCCGGTTTGCTGGACGAAGCCGCCGGGCTGGTCGCCCAGACCCTGGAGGTGGAGTTCTGCGCCGTGCTGGAGGCCGAACAAGCGGCGGAGGCGCCCCTGCGGGTGCGGGCAGGGGTGGGCTGCCGGGCGTGCCGCGCGCGGCACGCTACGCTGGAGGCGGGGGACGCTTCCCTGGCGGGCCTGGTCCTGCGCTCCCTGCAGCCGGTCGTGGTCGAGGACCTGGGCGCCGAGACGCGCTTCGAGCCGCCGCGGCTGCTGGTCGAGCACGGGGTGCGGAGTGGGATCGGGGTGGCGATCCGTGGCCTGGAGCGCCCCTTCGGACTCCTGGGCACGTTCACCGCCCGCCAGCGGGCCTTCACTCCAGACGAGACGCACTTCGTGCAGGCCGTGGCCAGCGTGCTGGCGCTGGCCATCGGGCGCATCCGAGCCGGGGCCGAGCAGGCCCACCTCCAGCTTGCATGCCAGCAGGCGGCGCGCGCCGAGGCTGAGGCGGCCAGCCGGGCCCTGCGGCAGGCCAACGAGCAGTTGGCCCTGGCCAGCCTGCGGGCGCAGGAGCTGGCGGACGAGGCCGAGGCGGCGCGGCGGCGGCTGGCCTTTCTGGCCGAGGCGAGCACGCAGCTCGGCAGCTCGCTCGACTACGAGACCACGCTCCAGCGCGTGGTTCGCCTGGCCCTGCCCGCCCTGGCCGACTGGTGCGGGGTCGACATCGTCGAGGAGGACGGGCAGATCCATCGGCTGGCCGTGGCCCACGTCGACCCGGACAAGGACGCGCTGGCCCACGAGCTGCGCCGCTACCCGCCCGACCCCAGCCGGCCGGAAGGGGTGCCCAGGGTGCTGCGCACCGGCCAGTCCCTGCTGTTGCCCGATGTCTCGGACGCGATGCTGGAGGCCGCGGCCCGCGATGCCGAACACCTGCGCCTGCTGCGCGCGCTGGCGCCCAGGTCCAGCATGGTGGTGCCGTTGCTGGCGCGCGGGCGTTCGCTCGGGGCCATCTCGCTGGTCTACTCAGAGTCCGGGCGCCGCTGCGGCCCGGACGACCTGGCTCTGGCCGAAGAGCTGGCGCGCCGGGCCGCCGTGGCGATCGAGAACGCCCGTCTCTACCTGCAAGCCCAGGAAGGGGTACGGGTGCGCGACCAGTTCCTCTCGACGGCCGCCCACGAGCTGAAAACGCCGGTCACCGCCATCAAGGGCTACGCCCAACTGTTGCGCCAGTGGGCGCCCCAGGGACACGAACCGCGCGAGGCGCGCGCCTTCGAGGTGATCAACCGCCAGTGCGACCGCCTCAGTCGCCTGGTCCAGGAGCTGCTGGAGGTTTCGCGGCTCCAGCTCGGGCGGCTGGAGCTGCGCCGCCAGCGCTTCGAGCTGGGCGAGCTGGCGGCGGAGGTGGTGGAGCGGATGCAGCCGCTGGCTCCAGGCCATCGGCTGACGCTGCACCGCGCCGCCCGGGCGGCGGTGGAGGCGGACCGCGAGCGCCTCGACCAGGCGCTGGCCAACCTGCTGGACAACGCCATCAAGTTCTCACCGCGGTCGACAGTCGACAGTCAACAGTCAACAGCAGCCCCCAGCCCCCAGCCCTCAGCCCCGGCGGGAGAGATCGAGGTCCGGGTGGCGGTGCGCGGGGGGGAGGCGGTGGTTTCAGTCCGCGACCAGGGCGTGGGCATTCCCAGAGAGCGGCAGGCGCACCTGTTCGAGCAGTTCTACCGCGCCCACGCCGGGACGCGGCACGACTTCGGCGGCATGGGGGTCGGGCTGCACCTGAGCCGCGAGATCGTGGCCCGGCACGGAGGCCGGATGTGGTTCGAGAGCGAGGAAGGGCGCGGCTCGACCTTCTTCTTCAGCCTGCCACTCGCCGCTCCGGGTGGCACCCCGTTTGCAGGACCTACTGATCCCTGCATAAAGACATAGGCATCGTTGCGCGCGGAGATCGTAGCGCGGGGGCTTGTCCCCCGCCCGTGGGCACCCAGCCTGCGGGGCGCGGGGCGGGGGACAAGCCCCCGCGCTACGGGTCTCAGGCGATGCTCAGATCCTTATGCAGGGATCAGTAGTAAACCTGGCCTGAGCTGGGAGTAGGTGAAGTGCAGCGACCCGAGCGCGCGGGGGAGGCGGCCATGGAGCGGATGATCCAGCAGCGGATCCCGCCGGGGGCGTCGTGGGATGGCACCCTGACGATCCACGAGGAGGTGCTGGGCGCGCTGTGGCAACAACTGGCCCTCTTGATGGGCGATCGGGGCGCGCACGCGGTCTTCGGCCGCGCGGTCCGGGTCGCCCAACAGCGTGAGCCGTTGGTCGGCCAGGTGGAGGTGAATGAGACCGGGCTGGACTTCGCTGCCTTGCGAGCCGAGCTCTCGCTGGCCGAGGCCGAAGCCCGCTACGCGGCAGCCCGGGCGCTGGTCCGCACCGTGGCCGAGGTGTTGGAGAGCCTGATTGGGGAGGGGCTACTGCTGGTCCTGCTGGGCGAGGTCGTGCAGAACCTGCAGCGGCGGAGGGAGACCGCGGCGCAACCAATGAATGAGAGAGCAGCGGGAGAGCATGGGCGCTGAGCATCGAGTATAGATCCCGCTACTGGAGACCGGTATCCCCAACCTGGACATCGTCCTGGGTGGGGGACTGCCGGAGCTCTCCTTCACCATCCTGGCGGGCGGGCCGGGCACGGGCAAGACCACTCTGGGCCCAGCAGATGCTGTTCCACCTTGGCACGCCCGAGCGGCCCGCCCTCTACTTCTCCATCCTGGGCGAGCCGATGCCCAAGCTGCTGCGTTACCAGCAGCAGATGGTCTTCTTCGACTCCGCGCGGGTGGGCAGCGACGTGGTGTACCTCGACCTGGCCGACGACGTGCGCGCCGGCGGGGTTCAGCGGGTGCTGGAGGCCATCACGGCCGAGGTCGAGCGGCGCCTGCCCATCCTGGTGGCCATCGACTCGTTCCGGGCGATCGAGGAGCTAGCCCAGGGGAGCCTGCGCGCCTTCGCCCACGACCTGGCCCTGCTGCTCGCCTCCTGGGACACCACCAGCCTGCTGATCGGGGAGTACGGCCAGGCGGCCATCGACGTCGAGCCAGAGTTCACCATCTGCGACGGCATCCTCTGGCTCGACCAGCAGGCCCGCCAGAACTCGGTTACCCGCAAGCTGCGGGTGGTCAAGCTGCGCGGCGCGGCTGCCCTGCCCGGCCACCACACCTTCCGCATCACCGCCCAGGGGCTGCAGGTCTACCGAAGGCGCCCGGGCTCCCAGCGCAGGATGGCCCGCTCGTTCGGGCGGGCGTCCTTCGGCCACAGCAAGCCGTCCCGCTCCACGGCCAGCTCGTCCAGGCAGGCGAGCAGGCGCTCATCGGCAGGCGTCCCGGGGCCCGCCAGCAGCCGGAAGCGGAGGAGGTCGATGGTCTCCTGGCGGGTGCCGAAGGGGTTGGGCAGCATGGGCGCCAGTGGGATGACCTCCGGCTGGGCGCCCAACTCGCGCAGCACGTCCAGCAGTTCGGCGCGGCACGGCAGCCGCAGGCGCTCCTCGCCATGGACCGCGCGCCAGAACGGCGCGATGGCAATCTGGGGCGGGTCGGCCATCGCCACCAGCGCCGCGTGGCGGGTGGCCTTGGCGTCGAGCTTGCGCAGGAAGGGCTCGATGACCTGGATGCCGTAGGTGACGTGAGCGGCGAAGACCAGTTCTGCCGGCTCGACCTCGGCCTCTTCCCAGGTGGTGGGCACGACGCGGATGTTGGTGACCCCGTGCCGGGCCATCTCCTCCGCGAGCACGGCGCGCATGGCGGGCGAGGGCTCCACGGCGACGAGCTCGCGGCAGCGCCGCGCCAGCGGAATCGCGATCCGCCCGCCGCCAGCGCCCACGTCGATGACCCGGTGCCCAGGCTCGATCAGCGCGGCCAGCGCCTCCGGCGTCGGATCCACACCTGGAGCCGGCGCCCGGAAGTTCCGGGCGAGCGTCTGCCAGAAATCCGCCGGCTTCCCGGCGGTCGAGCGCACCCGCTCGGCCTGAAGCATCTCCTCACGTACCATGCGGTCATGGCGTTGGCTGGCGGACTCTGGTGCGGCCACTGGTTGGCTACCTCCCCTGCGCTGCTCGGACGCGGACTGCCTGCTCTGCGGAAGCCCCGGCCATTCTACCATCTGCCTCGTCCCCAGGGGTGTGACCAGTTGCTGTGCCGGCGGTCGCTGAGCTGTAGGGGGCGACGGCCCGGTCGCC
>JACQUR010000347.1 GCA_016210245.1 Chloroflexota bacterium | reverse complement strand
GTCCCCCGCTCATCCTGAGCCTGTCGAAGGACCCCCGCGTCCCCGCGTCTCCGCGTCCCGACGGCTGGGGGCTGGCTACTCGGGCTCGGGCTCGGGCTCAGCCTCGAGCAACCCGTGCTCCAGGGCGTAGCGGACCAGGGCGGCGCGCCCGCGCAGGCCGAGCTTGTCCATGCCGCGAGTCTTGTAGGTCTCCACGGTGCGCACGCTCAGGAAGAGCTGCTCGGCGATCTGCTGGGTGGTGTGGCCCAGCGCTACCAGGCGCAGCACCTGGGCTTCCCGCTCGGAGAGGGGCTCCGCCGCGGGCTGGGGGTCCTTGCGGCGCGGACCCTTCCAGTCCTCCAACAGCACCCGGGCCAGAGAGGGGTGCAGGTAGACCTCGCCGCGCCCCACGGCGCGGATCGCAGCCAGCAGCTCGTGGCCGCTGGAGCGCTTGAGCGCATAGCCCGAGGCGCCCGCGGCCAGGGCCTCGCGCAGGTACGCGGGGTCGTCGTACTGGCTGAGGATGAGGATGGCGAGGTCGGGCAGCTCTTGCCGCATGCGCCGCGTGGCTTCCAGGCCGCCCCCGGGCATGCGCACGTCGACCAGGGCCAGGTCGGGCCGCAGCTCGCGGACGAGCTGCACCACCGCCTCCGCCGTCTCGGCCTCGCCGATGACCTGCAGGTCGGGCTGCCCGGCCAGCAGCGCCCGCAGGCCCGCCCGCAGCACGCCGTGGTCGTCAGCCAGCACGATGCGCAGTTTCGGCATGGGCCTCCTCCCGCCGGCAGTTGGACTCCAGGGGCACCTCGAGGAACACCGTCGAGCCGGCGCCCGGACTGGTCTCGATAGTGAGGGTGGCGCCAACGAGGGACGCGCGCTCCTCCATCCCGGCCAACCCCAGGCGCGTCTCCAGGGGGGCAGCGCGCACCGCGGCGAGCTCGAAGCCAAGCCCGTCGTCCTCGACCACCACCACCAGCTTCTCGTCGCGCCGCTCCAGCAGCACGCTCACGTGCTGGGCCTGGGCATGCTGGGCGACGTTGGTGAGCGCCGCCTGGACGATCCGATAGACGGTCGTCTCGGCTGCGGGGATCAGGCGGAAGTGGTCGACGCCCAGCGCGGCAAAGTCGACCGGCAGGCCCCAGTGCTGGGCGGACTCCCGCAGATACCGCTCGATGGCCGCCACCAGCCCGACATCGTCGAGCACGCTGGGGCGCAGCTCGACCGCCAGACGGTGGACCTCGGCCAGGGTCTGCGCGGCCACGCCTCGGAGCTGGGCGGCCAGGCGTCGGGCCCGCTCCGGCACGTCGATCTCCGAGTCGAGCCGCTCGAGGCCGAGTTGGAGCGAGGCGAGCGCCTGGCTCGTGTCGTCGTGCAGTTCCTGGGCCAGGCGCCGCCGCTCTTCCTCCTGGCCGTCCATCACCCGCTGGAGCAGCTCTGCCCGCTCGCGCTCGCGCGCCTGCAGGCTCTGGTACAGGCGCGCGTTGGCCAGCGCGATCCCTACCTGGCGGCCGATCGCCGCGAGGGTGCCGAACTCCGCCTCCTGGAACTGGCCAGGGCGACGCGAGCCCAGGAACAGCACCCCCTGGACCCGTCCGCCCGCCGGGACGGGCACCGCCACGGCCGATTGCAGCCTGGCCGCGCGGCAGGCAACCGCCTCAGCGTCGAGCGCGGCTCCGTCGGAGACGACCGCTCGGTCGAGGCGCCAGGCACGCCCGCAGAGGCTGCGATCAGCGCTGACGTGTTCGGCCTGCAAGGCTGCCGGGACGCCGTGCTCGGCGGCCAGCGTCAGTCGGCCGCTCTCGCCCTCGGCGATCCAGAAGCAGCCCACCTCTGCCCCCGTGATCTCCAGGACGTGGTCGAGCGTCCGTTCCAGCATGGGCCTCACCTCGAGCGACCCGCTCACCACCGCGGCGATGGCGTTGAGGTGGGCCAGCTCGCGGTTGCGGCCCTCCACCTCGGCCGTCCGGGCGGCCACCCGCCGCTCCAGCTCGCGATTCCACTCCGCCACCTCGGCCAGGGAGGTCCGCAGCCGCTGCCGCATGGTTTCGAAAGCGCTGGCGAGGATGCCCAGCTCGTCGGCCCGGTCGAGGCGCACCGGCGCGTCGAGCTGGCCGGCGGCGAAGCGCTCGGCCGCCGCGGTCAGGTGCTTCAACGGCTGCACGACCCGCCGGACGTCGAGCCAGGCCACCCCCGCGGCCAGGAGCAGCGCCGCCAGCCCGAACAGGCCAAGCCGCTCCTGGAGCCGGCGCGGCAGCGCCAGGACCACGTCGCGGGGCTGCTCCACGGTGACGCCCCAGGACGGCAGCAGCAACACCGGCGCATAGGCGACGACGTGGCTGGAGACCGTCGCTCCGGGCGGCGGCTCGTGAATGCGATAGCCGGCCGTCTGGGTATCGATGAGCTCGGCCAGCAACACCCGGTGCTGGGCCACGAAGCGGGGGTTGTAGTCGGCGGTGCCGGCCAGGAGCTGGCCGGACGTGTTCAGCAGTTGCGCGTACAACCCGTTGCCGACCTCGCCGGTGGGCAGCAGGTTGAGCGCGGGATCGCTGGGGTCGAGTTCGGCCATCAGTGCGCCGGCCAGGCGGCCGCTCGCATCGCGCAGCGGCACGGCCAGACAGGCGAAGATCTTGCCGCCGTCGATCGGGGAGGGGAACTCGGTGATCTGGGGCTTGCCCGTGCGGATGACGATCTGGACGCTCGGGTGGCCGAGGGGCTTGCCAATGGCGATGCCGGCCTGGCCCGGATCGGTCCAGACGGTGACGCCGTCGGCGTCTGTGATAGAGATGATCGAGAAGCTGCCGACGCGCAGGCGCAGTTCGCCCAGGCGCTGGCGCTGGCCAGCGGTGAGCGGGCGCCCGGGCTCGAGCTGGAGGCTGGCGGCCTCACCTTCGAGCGTCACCAGCGCGTAGCGTAGCACGTCGTCGACGCGGCTTCCGAGCGCCTGGGCGAGGGTCACTCGCTCGCGGTAGGCGGCCTCAGTGCTCTCGTGGATCGTCCAGAGCGCGACCAGGCCGAAGAGCAGCAGGGTCAGGGCGAGGCCAAGCGCAACGCTGAGCACGATGCGCCGGCTGAGGGAAAACGGACGGAAGACACTCCCCACGGGCCTCTCCCTGCCTCTTGCCCTGCATTGTACGCTTTGCTCTCCCCTCGACTCCACCTTCGCCGCCCGGCTGGGTCTGCCCAGTTCTGGTGCGTGGTGGTCGTAGGGGGCGACGGCCCTGACTCTGTTGGAGAACTCGGTTTGGTGGTGCGCCGGTGGGGCAAGCCCTGCATGTGGAGGCCGATTTTCGGCTTCCAGTGGGAGGCCGAGCCCGAAATCAACCCCGGACCCAGCTTAGCGGCCTGCCAGCCCGGCCAGGGCCTGGGCGTGGCGCAGCTCCGGGCCGATGGCCAGCACGACCCGGGCTTCGTCGCCCTGGAGCCAGATCACCCCGTCCGGCGTGGACCACACCCGCAGCCGCGGCTGGTCCTGGCGCGGGATGGCCGCGCCGCGATAGCGGGCTGCCACCAGGTCGGCGTAGGCCATAAAGAACTCCTGGGCGTCGCGGCTGCTGTCCCAGGTAGTCGTCAGCACCAGCGCCAGGAAGCCGTCGTCCCTCCGCTCGAGCAACTGGTAGCGGTCGCCGCCCCAGCCAGCCGCGGCCTGGGTGGCGATGAAGAAGGGCAGGAACTGGCGAAAGGTGAGCTGCAGGTCCAGCTCACCCAGCGTGTCCTCGCGCAACAGGCCCCACTCCGGCCCCAGCGCCTGGGTGGCGTTCCCGAGGCTGGGGATGGACGGCGCCTCGTGAACCAGGTACCTGTCCGGGTGAAGCACCTGCTCCGTGGACTGGGGCGGGCGCTGGTAGGCGGCGTTGACGGCCTCCCAGCCACCGTCGGCCAGCAGGTCCTGCACGAAGTTGGCCCCGCCCAGGTACACGAAGCGCAGCTCCTCGCGCAGCGCTTCGGGTCCGTCCGGCGCCTGGAGCGCCTGGGGGTCGGCGGGGCTGGCCAGTTCCCTCAGCTCGGCCCCTGAGAGCGACAGGGTGGCGAAGATGCGCGCGGTCAGGGTGGCATCGCCCTCCACCAGCGCCTGGATGGCCAGGTCGCGATCGCTGTTGCGCGGCTCCTGAGAGGTCAGCGCGGCCAGGTCGAAGTGCTGATCCTGCAGGGCGTGGGTCAGCTCGTGGGCCAGGGTGACCTTCGCCTGCGCGTCTAGCTCGCCGTCGTCGACGACCGCGATCTGCTTGTCCTCCGCGCTGTAGGTGCCGAGCACCTGCACGCCCGCCACCTCCACCTGCTCCCTGGCCAGGTCCAGGCCCGCTGGGATGAGGCCGAGCAGCCGCAGCAGCTTCTGGGTGGTGGTGATCTCCGCCTGCGCCTCCAGGGTCGTCGCTTGCGCTTGAGACCGGGCCACGAACTCCTGGCGCGGCACGGCCGCGACCGGAACGTCGACCTCGGGCGTCAACTGGCGCAACTCTGCGATGCGCGCTTCGATGGCCTGCACCTGCTTGGGATCGATCGTCTGCGCGGCCGCATGGAGCGCGGTCAACAGGATGAGGAGGAAACCCAGCAGGGCGACGAGCGCGAACCTGGGGCGATTCATGGCTACCTCTCGGGCGCGGTCTTCGACCGCCCACTCCGCGCAGGCAGCCGCTGCGCACGCACCAGCGCAAGACGTGTTCCGAGGTGGAGTGCAGATTTGAGATTTGAGAGTGCAGAGTGCAGGTTTCCTGATTGAGGACAATCCTGGCTCCACCAGCTACAATCTGCACTCTACAATCTCAAATCTGCACTCGGAGAAGCAGGATGGAGCTCAGGCCTGGCTTTCGCCTGTTCACGCGCTTCCCACGGCCCGACCCGGCCGTGGTGGCTGGCTTCCAGGGGGCCGCAACCGGCAACGTGTGCGATGCCCTGGGGCGCTCTGGCGCCCTGGACCAGCGCATCAAGCCGCTGCGGCCGGGCATGCGCTGCGCGGGCGTGGCGACGACCGTCAAAGCACGGCCGTGCGACAACCTGGTCATCTGGAAGGCCCTCGAGCTGGCGCAGCCGGGCGACATCCTGGTGATCGCGACCGGCAACTACACCCAGAGCGCCACCTGGGGCGATATCACCAGCCGCGTGGCCCGGGCGCGCGGATTGGGCGGGGTGGTCACCGACGGCGCCGCCCGTGACCTGGATGGCATCCTGGAGACGGGGCTGCCGGTGTTCACGGCGGCGGTCACGCCCAACAGCCCGTTCAAGGACGGGCCGGGCGAGCTGAACGTGCCGGTGGCGTGCGGCGGCGTGCCCATCCACCCGGGGGACATCCTGGTGGGCGACGCGGACGGGGTGGTGTGCGTGCCGCGGGCCGAGGCGGCCACGGTCCTGGCCGAGCTGCGGCGGGTCCAGGCCTCCGAAATCGAGCGGTTTGCCCAACTGGAGCGGGGCGAGCTGATTCCGAAGTGGGTCGACCAGCTCCTGCGCGAGCGCGGCGCCATCATCGTCAGTGCTGAGTGCTGAGTCCTGAGTGCTGAGTCCTGAGTCCTGAGTGCTGAGTCCTGAGTCCTGCGTGGCGCGGTACGCGACATGCATCATGCACGTCACTTCACGTATCACTCAGCACTCAGCACTCAGCACTCAGGACTCAGGACTCAGCACTCAGCACTCAGGACTTTGGACAGAGCTGATGCGCATCGTGGCTCGTCCCGCTCCCACGCGCCCGTTCGCCGCCAGGTTGCTGGTGGCTCTGGTGGGTGCCCTGGTTCTGATCGCCGGCTGGCCCTGGCTGGCGCGTGCTCAGGAAGCTCCGGCCTGGTACGGCTGCCAGCCGGGGCCGGCCGGGCCGGCCCGGCCGCCGGACCCGGCTCCGCCGGTGGAGGCGGCAACGCCGCCGATGGAGGCCTTCCTCTTCGTCGACGGCGAACAGGCAGGGCGGCTCCTTCACGGAGTGGGGTTCAACCTGGAACCCACCTTGTGGAGCTGCCCGGACTTCCATCCCGTCTTCCAGACCTACATCGCGGACCTGCTCCGGCCCGCGCTGGTCCGAGTCGGCATCACTCAGCGCCCCTGGGTGCCGGTGGGGGCCCGGCGAATGGAGGAGCTGAGCTGGGCGGTCTACCAGCGCGAGCTGGACTCCCCAGCCATGCAGCCGAGCTGGGAGTTTCTGGCCGAGCTGAATCGGCAGGGCATCGCGCCGCTGGTGTCGCTCTGGGGCGCGCCCGGCGCCATGACCCACAACGGCATGCCCACCGGCCGGCTCCGGCCGGAGCACTTCGACCACTTCGTAGAGTACTACGAGGCCGCGATCGACTACCTGGTGCGCCAGCGGGGCATCCGGATCGGCGCGGCGAGCGTGATGAACGAGCCGAACTGCGGCGACGGGGCCAGGATCGCTCCGGCGGAGTACGCCTACCTGGCCCGGCTGCTGGGCGCCCGCCTGGAGCCCTACGGCGTGCCGCTCTATGGCCCGGAAACCTGCGACGCCGAGACGGCCCTGAACTACCTGGAGGCGCTGCTGGCGGAGCCCGAGGCGCTCAAGTACTTCGCCCTGCTGGGCGTCCACCAGAACAGCCTGGGGCCGGAGGTGCAGCACCTGGTCGAGCGGGTGCGCGGGGCTGGCCTGGCCCTGCCCGTCTACGTGACCGAGTACACCTCCTTCGCCTACGGCAACCTGGATAATGGCCAGCCGGCGAGCGACGAGTGGGGCTACGCCCTGGACCTCGCCGGCCTGCTGGCCTGGCACCTGGCGTCAGGCGCGGACGCAGCGCTCTACTGGGATGGGGTGGACTACCTGCAGGAGCACCACGCGGCCATCACCCAGTGGGGCCTGCTGAGCGGACCGACGGCCAATCCACCCCTGGCGCCGCGCCAGCGCTTCTGGGCCATGCTCCAGATGGTCCACCCACTCCAGCCTGGCAGTCGCGTGCTGCACCTCGACCTGGATGCGCCCCCCTCGCTGGTGCCGCTGGCGGTCCTGGCTCCCGCCAACCAGGGGGAGGCGCTGACCGTGCTCCTGGTGAACCTGGGCGGCCCGGTGGAGGTGGACATGCTGCTGAGGAACCTGCCCACCCCTCTGACCAGCCTGCGCGTCTTCCGCAGCAGCGCTGCTGAGACGCTGGTGGACCTCGGCTTCGTGGAGCCGGAGGCCGGCCTGCTCCACCTGGAAGTCCCGGCCCGCGCCATCGTCACCCTCACCCAGCAGTCGGGGCCGCTCCAGGAGCCAGCCGGCCCACGGCAGACGGCAGGAGGCAGCGGGCAGTAGGCAGGAGGCGCCAGCCTGGTTGGGTAGGTAGCCAGTGCAGGCACCGGGATGGCAGTGCCTTTGGGAGGAGAGCGATGCCGCTCAGCGAACAGGATCGCTACGTGCTTCAGCGCATGCGCGGCTGATTCAACACCTGAGGTGAAGACCTCGAGTCGACCACGGGCATGGTCGCAAACGTGCTGCACATGGAGCCGCAAGCGCTCCTGGACACCTTGAGACGGATCCGCCGGGAGCACGCGGACACCCCGGAGTACCAGGAGCTGCGGCAAGGGCTGCCGGACGAGTGGCCGATCTGAGCCGCCAGGAATCAGCCGCCAGCCAACCGGCGGCTGATTCCTGGCGGCTGGCAGCTCACAGCCGCACCCGCGGCTGGCTGAGCTTCAAGGGCGCCACGCCGCTCCAGAACTCGCGCCGGCCGGTCATTGCCTGGACGTGGCCGTCCCACTCCAGGGTGAAGGCGGTGACCCCGAGCTTGACCGCGCGCCGCACTCGCTCCTGCGTGGCCTCGTCCGTGGCGTAGCGGCGGAGGGCCTCGATCTGGCGCGCCCCGTGGCCGACGTCCTGCTCGGCGTGGAGCTGGTAGGTTTCGGCCGCGCGCTTGGAGAAGCCGTAGTGGCCGATCATCTCCCGATACACCCTGGCCGCGACCCCCTCCGCCCCGCCGTGCTGGCTCTCCACAAAGCTCAGCAGCGCTAGCCCCTCCAGCGCCGACCGCCGCTGGCAGCCGCCCACGATCATCTCGATGGCGGCCATCGTGCCCGGCGTGGGTTCGGCCCGGTCCGCCTCCTCGCGCGAGAGGCCGCCCGCCTCCAGAAACTGGAGCATGATGTCCACGTGGCTGCGCGGCCCCGAGAGCTCCTCCATGAAGTTCTCCAGCACCACGTCCATGAGGCCGTACTGTTTCTCCGCCACGGCGTTGATGGCGATGTAGCCGAAGAAGATCGGGTTGGTGCGCACGCGCAGGTAGTGCTGCACCTCGCCCAGGATGATCTGCTCGCGCGTCCAGCGGTGCTGGAGGATGCCCTGGAACCAGGGGTGCTGTTCCATCGGCACTTCGTCTGCATAGCTCCAGAGCTCGGTGATGAATTCGTCCGGCGTCATGGCGCCCAACCTCCTCCTGGCCCCATCGGGCGGTGCCCATAGTTCCATCTTAGCACCGATTGCTGCGCGTCAGGCATCCCTTCTGGGCGGGAGTAGCACCCCCTGGCCTCCTGCGCCTATGATGAGCGAGGAGGTGGGTCCGCTCAGTTCTGGTGCGTGGAGGTCGTAGGGGCAGACGACCCGGTCTGCCCGCCGCCTGCCTTCGTCCGTAGGGGCAGACGGCCCTGTCTGCCCGCCGCCCCGAGGGCGGCAAGGGGTGGTGGCCAGGGGGCCGGCCAGCAGCTCTCCTCCGGCCCCCTGGGCACCACGCTCTGCCGCCCTCGGGG
>JACQUR010000371.1 GCA_016210245.1 Chloroflexota bacterium | reverse complement strand
GCTGAGTGCTGAGTGCTGAGTGCTGAGTGCTGAGTGCTGAGTGCTGAGTGGAGGCCCTCGTCCTCACTCAGGACTCAGCACTCAGCACTCAGCACTCAATGACTCAGGTTGCCTGGTCCGACAGCCAGGCACGGGCCACGGCGGGGGCGTCCGCCAGGAGGCCGCGCTCCAGGGTGCAGCCGGGCAGGGAGCGCAGGAAGGCGCGGCCGTAGAACTTGCTGTCCAGGCGGCGGTCCAGCACCACCACCGCGCCCCGGTCCCTGCGGCTGCGGATCAGTCGCCCGAAGCCCTGCTTGAAGCGCAGAATGGCCTGGGGCACGGCATACTGCCCGAACGGGTCGTCGAACGCCTCGCTGCGCGCCTCGAAGATGGGATCGGAGGGCACGCTGAAGGGCAGGCGGGGCACGATCAGGCAGCTCAGCGCCTCGCCCACCACGTCGACCCCCTCCCAGAACGAGCTGGTGCCCAGCAGGACGGTGCCCTGGTCGGCCTTGAAGGCATCCAGCAGCGCGGCCCGCGAGGCGCCATCCTGGCCCTGCGCCAGCAGGGTAATCCCCACTTCCGCCAGGGGCTGGCGCAGGGCCAGGTAGGTAGCGCGCAACTGGGCGTAGGAGGTGAACAGCACCAGGCAGCGCCCGCCCAGCGCGGTCGCCTGGGCCAGGATGGCCTGCTGGACCCGCTCCTGGTAGCCGGGCTGGGTGGGCTCCGGCATGTCCCGCGGCAGGTAGACCAGGGCCGCCTGGCGGTAGTCGAAGGGCGAGCCCAGGCGCAGCTCGTCCGCCTCCTCCAGGCCCAGGCGTTCCTTAACGTAACGGAAGTGGCCGTCGGTGCTCAGGGTAGCGGAGGTGAGCACCACCGTGTCCTTCGAGCGGAAGAGAGCCTGTTGGAGCAGCGGGCCGACGTGCAGGGGGGCGGCGTGTACCCAGATATCCTCGTTCCGGGCGGCGCTCAGCCAGGCCACCAGGTCCGGCTGGTACTCGGCCAGGATCGCGGCCAGCCGCTGCGTGGCCTCGCCCCAGTAGGTCAGTTGCGCCGCCAGCTCCGAGTCCGCCTCCGCCAGCTCCTCGAACGCCGCAGAGACGGTCGCCTCGACCTGCTCCTGCAGCTCCCCGAGCAGTGCCAGCAGGTGCTGGAGTCGATCTGCCAGCTCGGCCCAGGCCAGCTCGACCTCGGTCCAGGCCGGCTGGGCGCGCGCCGCGGTGGAGAGGCGCGCGGTGAGCTGGCCGTCGGCGCCCTGGCCCCGCGCCTCCAACACCCGGCGCAGCAGCGCAAACAGGTGATCGGTCGCCTCGCACGCGCGCTCCACGGCGAGCTGGAGCTGCGCCTCCAGGGCGGACAGGCGGTCCGCCTCCTGGCCCCGCCGGGGTGAGCCGGGCGCCCGCTTGAGCAGGCGAAAGGTGTCGCGGACGAGCCCGGCCGGCGGGGAGCCGGGCGGCTCGACCAGCAGGTGGAGGCGGGCCAGCAGCTCGCGCTGGCTGGTGCGCCAGCCGAGCTGGTTGGTGGCCTCCTGCTCCAGGTGGTGGGCCTCGTCGATCACCAGGTGGTCGTAGTCCGGCAACACCTGGCTCCTGGAGACGATGTCCGCCAGGAGCAGCGAGTGGTTCACGATGACCAGGTGGCTGTCCTCCGCCGCGCGCCGCGCGCGGGCCAGGAAGCACACGCCGGCGCGGTGGAACTGGCAGTGCAGGGGGGTGCAGGTCTCGGCCAGGGCGCACACGCGCATCCAGGCCTCCCCCTCCCGGCCGACCAGGCGCAGCTCGGCCCGGTCGCCGCTGGTGGTGCGGGGGACCCAGAGCAGGGTCTTGATCAGCAGGCTGCGCTCGTGCGGCTCCAGGTCGTCCGTGCGCAACAGGGCGTACCAGCGGCGCAGGCACAGGTAGTTGGTGCGGCCCTTGAGCACCGTGGCGCGCAAGGCCAGGCTCGTCCCGCGCTGGATCTCCGGCACGTCCTTGCGGAAGAGCTGGTCCTGGAGGTTGATGGTGTTGGTGGAGATGACCACACGGCGGTTGTTGGCCACGGCGAAGTGGGCGGCGGGCAGCAGGTAGGCGAGCGACTTGCCCGTGCCCGTGCCGGCCTCGACCAGCAGGGTGCCGGCCTCGTTGAACACCTGGGCCACGCTGCGCACCATGGCCTGCTGCTCGGGCCGCTCCTCGAAGCTGGCCAGACTGCGACCCAGCGCGCCCTCGCGCCCCAGCATGGCCACCAGCGCCTCGATCGCCAGCTTGTGGGGTCTGGAGGAGGGTGTGAGCGGCTCGCGCGCCCGTCCGGCCGGCGGGGGTGCGAGCGGGGCACCCAGCAGACCCTGGCCGCCGCCCGGGAGTGGCGCGGCCAGGAACTGGCGCACCTTGCGGCGCTCGGCCTGGGCGAACAGGGGCTTGTACGGCCAGGTGAGCGGCGCGGCCAGGCGGTTCACGTGCATGAGCGTGTCCAGATCGAGCGCGTCGATGGCCGCGAGCAGCCCGAGGTGGACCGCGGCGCTCGAGGCGGCCGTGGCCCGGGCGTCCTGCGCCTCGACCGCCGCCAGCCCGAGCGCCTCGCGCAGCGAGGCCTCCGAGTAGCTGGCCAGCCCCGGCAGGACCAGGCTACCGAGGTCGAGCAGGTCGATCCAGGTCGTTGCCTCGGCCGGGGCCAGGCCCAGCTCGGCCAGCGCGGCGGGCAGGTCGAAGCCGACCACGGTGCTGCCCGCGACGAGCTGGCGCAGGCGGCGGGCGAAGGTGGGCCCGGGCCTGGAGGACTCGGCCACCAGCTCGGCCTGCAGCCCGCCGGGCGCCTCGCCGCCGGTTGGGCCAGGCGCCTCCGCGCCGACCTGGCAGCGCAGCACGACGACCTGGGCCAGCGGCTGCCGGCCTTGCCCAGGCGAGCGGCGGTATCCGAGGGCGAGGAAGGAGGCGTCGTCCATAGCCTGTGTGGGGGCGAAGCGCTCGCCCGCTGGTGTGAGGCAATTCTAGCATTGCCATAGCGCGAGAGGCAGGCTTGGTGGCAGGCGACCGGGCGTGGTATCACCTGATAAGGAGGCGGGAGGCGGAGGCGCGATGGCGAGGTTGCTGGTGGTGGAGGACGAGGCGCGCCTGCTGCGGCTCGTCGAGCGCACGCTGCGCGGTGAGGGCTACGGAGTCGATGGCTGCGAGGACGGGGCGGAGGGATACGAGCGCGCCCGGACGGGCGAGTACGACCTGGTGATCCTGGACGTGCTGCTGCCCAACATGAGCGGGCTGGAGATCAGCTTGCGCCTGCGTCGGCAGGGGGTGCGCACGCCCATTCTGATGCTGACCGCGCGCGACGCGGTGGAGGATCGCGTGGCCGGGCTGGACGCCGGCGCGGACGACTACATGGTCAAGCCGTTCGCCTTTGCCGAGCTGCTGGCCCGCGTGCGCGCGCTGCTGCGCCGGCAGAGCGAGCCCGCTCTGGCCACCGAGCTGCGGGTGGACGACCTGGCGCTCGACCTGATGCGCCACGAAGCGCGGCGGGGGAGCCGTCGCATCGAGCTGACGCCGCGCGAGTTCGCCTTGCTGGAGTACCTGATGCGCAACGTCGGGCACGTCCTCAGTCGCCCGCAGATTGTGGACACGGTCTGGCCCCAGGACTTCGAGGGCGGCAGCAACGTGGTCGATACGTACGTCCACTACCTGCGCGAGAAGGTGGACCAGCCACCATTCGCGCCGCTGATCCGCACGGTCCGGGGCGTGGGCTACGTGCTGGGACGATGATGCCGTTCTCGCGCATCCGCTGGCGCCTGGCTGCCTGGAACCTGGCCGTGCTGGGGCTGGTCCTGGCCGCGACGATCGGCAGCGCGCTGGCGAGCGAGGCCAGAGCGCACGATCTGGCGGTCGAGCGCGAGCTGCGGCTGGAGGCGGAGCGCCAGGCCACCAGGTTCTCGCGCGACGACGACGAGAAGGGCAACGGCGCGGAATCGCTGCGGATCGGGGCGTCGGGGCTGTTCGCGTTCTGGGTAGATCGTCGCGGCGTCTCGGTGCCGAACTCGCGGGAGGTGAGCCTGGCGGGGCTGCCGGATCGGGCTGCGCTGAGCGCCGCGCTCGGCGGGCAGGAAGTGCTGGCCAACCAGGAAGCGGGCGGCGTGCCCGTTCGGGTGCTGAGCGTGCCGGTCTACCACGAAGGACGGGTCGTCGGGGCCGTGCAGGTAGGCAAGGCGCTGAGCGCCGAGCAGCGCGAGCTGGTGCTGTTGACGCTGGTCCTGCTGCTGACCGGCGCGGCCGGGCTCGTCCTCTCGGCCGGGGGGAGCGTCTTCCTGGCCGGGCGCGCGATGCGGCCCATCCGCGAGGCGTTCGAGCGGCAGCGGCAGTTCATCGCGGACGCGAGCCACGAGCTGCGGACGCCGGTGGCGGTGCTGCGGGCCAGGGCGGAGGTGCTGCAGCGCGAGGGGACGGCCCTGCCGCCGGCCCAGCTCGAGCAGGTGCAGCAGTTGCGGCGTGACGCGGAGGAGCTGAGCGCGCTGCTGGAGGACCTGCTGGACCTGGCGCGACTGGACGCCGGCCAGGTGGCGCTGACCCTGGAGCCGGTGGCGCTGGCTGAGGTGGCAGAGGAGATCGCAGCTCAGTTGGGGGCGCTGGCGAAGGAGCGCGCGGTCGGCTTGCACGTCGCCGCGCAGCCGGTGTGGGGGCGCGGCAACCTGTCGCGCCTGCGGCAGGTGCTGCGAGCGCTCGTCGACAACGCACTGAAGCACACGCCGGCCGGCGGCAGGATCGTGCTGGAGGTCGCGCGGCAGGGCCACTGGGCCCGCCTCAGGATCACGGACACCGGGGAGGGCATCGCGCCCGAGCACCTACCCCGCGTACACGATCGGTTTTATCGCGTGGACACCGCGCGCGGCCGGGGTCCCCAGGGCGCCGATGGTGGGGCTGGGCTCGGGCTGGCGATCGCCGCGGAGCTGGTCCGTTTGATGCGCGGGCATCTGCGTCTGGAGAGCACCCTCGGACGCGGAACCACGGCCACGCTCCTGCTGCCCCTGGCCGGGGAGCGCGGCGGATTTGAGATTTGAGAGTGCAGAGTGCAGAGTGAAATCATCTTCAACCGCAATCTCAAATCTCAAATCCGCAATCTCAAATCTCACATCAGGAGCCCGGCGAACATGTTGGCCAGGCTGCGGTCGATCATCGCCCGCAGGAAGGGGTGTTTCAGCAGGGCCTCGGGCTCGGCGACCAGGCTGGCAGCCACCGCCAGCGCCAGGTCGCGCTCGGTGCGCGCTCCGTGGCGTTCCAGCAGCCAGGCCTGCCGGCGCAGCCGCTGGCGTAACCGCTGCTGTTGGGTCGCGCCCAGCAGCCCTTTCATCAGCGGCCGGTACTGCCGATCGGTCAGTCGGCTTCCGCTGAGCCCCGGCACCCAGGGGAGCAGCGGGTCGATCTGCTCGGGGTTGAACAGCCAGCTTGCGAACAGGGCGTGCTGGAGCAGCCTGGCCGATTGGCGCACCAGGTCGTGGCGTCCAGCGAACGGGGCGTCATCCAGCTCAGGAACGACCACCGGCTCGTCGACGGGCGGCGGGAAGGCGTCGTGGAACAACGGTTCCCAGACCTCGAAGGCTGGCGGAATCAGGTGGCCGGCAGCCGCGTTGGCCTGCACGGTTGCCACCAGGGCGCCCCGCGCCGCAGGCAAGTCGATCTCGACCAGGTGTACCTCCTGCTCTTCGGATGTGCTGCCCACGAGGTCGGAGATCTGCTCGGACGAGCCTCGGCTGATGCCGTAGACGTCTCTGATGCCCCAGGTATCCTTGGAGAACACGCTGACCAGCAGTTGCACCTGCTCGTTCCAGCCCCGGATCAGCACGAGCATCTGTCCGCCCTCACCGTCGACCTCGCTCGCCAGGACCCGCTCCAGCGAGAGCAGCGGCCGCGGCTCGCCTCCAGCCGGCTCCTCGGCGCCGGGCGTGGCCAGGTGGAGCCGGACCCGGCGCTCGGCGGCGCTGGCCTCGGCGCGCAGCGTCGGATCGCGCGTCGTGAGGGCCAGGCGGGAGAGCGCGCCCGAGGCCGCGGCATCGCGGCATCGCACCAGCTCGGCGATCGCCAGGCGCTGGACCGACGGGTCATCCAGGTGGACGAGGCCGCGCAGCCACCACGTAATCTCTGGAACCTGCTCGTCGATGGCCCGCTGTACCAGCGCGAGCCGCTGCTCGGTGGACAGCACCGCCATGTAGTCCAGCACCTCCTGGAGGATCTGCCCATCGGGCGGCCACCAGGAGCCGGCCGAGGCCAGCGCTTCGACCAGCGTGGCCTCAGGGTCGCGCAGGGACTGGAGAAAGGAGCGGCGGGCCCCGGCTTCACCCCGCTCGGACCAGCCGGCCCGACGGCGGGCGCCCCAGCGCACGATGTCGGGCGCGGCGGCGCTCTCGGCGATGCGTCGCAGATAGGTCCGCACGCGCGCTCCGCCAAAGCTGGTCAGCAGCTCGAGCGCCAGACCCGGCAGCCGCGTTCGCCCGCCGAGCAGCCGCTCGACCAGCACCTCCGGAACCTGGCGGCGACGCGCCCAGAGCTGGCCGCTGAGCGCCTGAGTCTGGTGCTCGTCCCGCTTCGCCACCGCGTCCTCGAGCGCGTCGAGTATCTGGTCGAGCTCGGCCGCCGGCTGCGGCCTCCGCCCTACGATGGACAGCGGGCCCGTGGCCTGGCCACGCCGGCGCCGCCGACCGGCGCCCTCGCCGCCCGAACCGTCCCGCTTCGCCATGGCATGCCTCCCGAGGCAGGTTGTCTCGACCGAGTCGACAGTCGACAGTTCGCTCGTGCCCTGTCGACTCGGTCTAGCGAGCAAGCAGCCGTCAGCGCTCAGCACTCAGGGCCGGCGGCTAACCGCTTCAGGTCTTCGTACCAAATTGTATACGGAATACCGCCTCGGCAACGGCCAATGTGGCATACTGTAGGTATCTTGATCCAGCGCGAACTGTTGGTTGAACGCCTGCCTGGCCGCCCTGCGGCCTCTCAACACCTCGCCCCGGCGAGCCCGCCCGTGCAACTGACCCGGCTGCTCGATCGCCTCTCGAAGGAGGAGCGGCGCGAACTGCTGGCGCGCCGCCAGGTGGCCGACGCCCAGGGGTTCGACAGCCGCACCCTGGCCAATCAGCTCGCGCAGCCCTTCGCCCTGGCGCCGGTTTTCCTGGAGCTGGATAACTTCCAGCACCTGCTCCTCCGCTGGCTGGCCAGCCGGACGGAGCACGAGGCGCCGTGGTCGGCGCTCCTCGACGAACTGCGGGGGCGCGTGCCGACCGAGTACCTGGAGTCCGAGGTGCGCGAGCTGCGGCTGTGGGGGCTGGCCGATTACGACCCCTCGCCGAAGAAGGGCTTTTTCGCCACCTATCCGGCCGCCATCAGCGTTCTGCCCCGCGGCCGCCGCGCCAGCCTGCGCGAGGCGCTGGCCCAGGCCAATAGCGAGGCGCTGCGCCAGATGCTCACCACCATTGGCGCCAAGAACCCTCCCACCGCCAAGGCCGCGCGCTTGGGCCTCCTGCTCAGCTCGCTCTCCCGTACCGACGTGTGTCGCGAGGTCGTCGCAGGCCTGTCCGAGCCGGCCCGCTCGATCTTCGACTGGGTGCGCGAGCAGGGTGGGTGGGTGACCTATCAGCAGATGGCCAGCCACCCGGCGGCGCGACAGTCAGGCGTGGGCCTGGGGATGACCCTGAGCTACGGGAGCTACTGGTATGGGGGAGGGCCGCCCGGAGTACAGCATCCGGTGCATGAGCTGATGCGCCACGGTCTGCTGGTCGTGGTCTCGACCTCCTCGAGCTACGTGGCCACATGGGGCGACTCGTCCTACGTGGTGCCGGAGGAGGTGGAGTTGGCCTATTCCGGGCGCTCGCTCTTCGACAGCGGCGCGCTGCGGCCGCCGGAGCTGCAGCGGGCGGAGCAGGCCTCTGGCGTGGTCCCCAACCCCTCCCACCTGCTGCGCGACGCGGTTCACCTGTTGGGCCTCCTGGCGGCGGGGCGGTGCGAGTGGCGCCAGGACGGGCAGCCCTACCAGCGCAGCCTGGCCGCGCTCGGCAAGCTCCTGGGCAACCCTGATCCCAGCTATCCCCAGGCGCTCTGGAGCCTGTGCGTGGCCGCCGGGCTGGTGCGCCCCGCGGGCTATGGCCAGACGGGCTTCGTGCCCACGGACCTGGCCGGGGCCGAGCCCTGGCGCCTGTTCGAGCGCCTGGTGCGCGCCTGGAGAGACACTGGCCCGGCGAACGCGCCCGCGGTGCCAAGCCAGCAGCGCACGCGGCTGGCCAGGGAGCACCTGCTTCAGTTCCTGAAGGTGTTCCCTCCCGACACCTGGGTGCTCAAGGCCTCGCTGGAGGGCGCGCTGGCCTTCCTGTGGCCGATGCTGTTTCCGCTCAAGCGGCAGGACCCGCTCACCGACCCGGACCCGGGCTGGGCGGCGCTGCGCCACCTGGCGCTCGCCGAGGGGGTGACTCCCGACAAGCAGGCGGCGGTGATGCTCCCGTCCGCGCTCCAGGCCCTGCTGGCCGAGGAGCAGGCCCGGCCCTCGGGCGCGCTGCCCCCCTGGGACGAGAGCTGGGTCGTCCAGGCCGACCGGTCCATCATCGCCCCGCCGAATGCCCATCCGGAGGCGCTGCTGGAGCTGTGGAAGGTGGCCCAGCTCGAGGAGAACCAGGGAGCGGCGGTCTTCCGGATCAGCAGCACCTCCGTGGCCGCGGCGCTCAACCGGGGCGCCTCGCCCAAAGAAGTGCTCGAGCTGCTCCAGCGGCGCTCGCGCGCGCCGCTGCCGCCCACGGTGGAACGGCTGGTCCAGGACCAGGCCCAGCGCTACGGCCAGATCAAGCTGGGGGCGGCCCAGACCTACGTGCGGGCCGACGATCCGGCGCTGCTGTACGAGCTGCAGAACAGCCGTAAGCTGCACGGGCTGCGCTGGCGAGAGCTGGGCCCGGGCGTGGCATGCATCCTGAATGTGAGCCCCGAGGGAGCCATGGAGCTGCTGCGCCGGGCCGGCTACCTGCCGGTGCTCGACTCAGCGGAGCAAGACGGCCCGGACCAGGCGAGCCTGGCGGCAAGCGGCGCGGCGGCTCCGGCGGCGCAGGGGCCCAAGCGGGTGGTCCAGTTGTGCCAGCGGGCGATGCGAGACGGCGCGCTGCTGGCGCTGCGGTGGAGCGAGGCGGGCCGCGTCCGCCAGGCGGTGGTCGAGCCCCTGGAGCTGGAGGGCAGCAAGCTCCACGCTTTCTGCCCTGAAACCGAGGAGGAGATCGTGCTCAATCTCTACACAGTACTCGAGGCCAGCTATCGCGCTCCGTCCAGCGAGGAGTCGTGGGCGTGAGTGCGGCCTACCGCCCGGAGCAGCCGCTCATCGTCCAGGCCGACCGCAGCCTGCTGCTGGAGGTGGACAACCCGCGCTACCCGGAGTGCCGCGACCGCCTGGCGGCCTTCGCCGAGCTGCGCAAGAGCCCCGAGCACGTCCACTTCTACACCATCACGCCTCTGTCGCTGTGGAACGCCTGCTCGGCCGGCGTGCCGGTCGAGCGCGTGGTCGACACCCTGCTGAGCTTCTCCAAGTACGAGGTCCCGGCCAACGTGCTGGCCGACGTGCGTGACCTGATGAGCCGCTACGGCCGGATCCGCCTGCTCGCGCGCCCGGACACGCTGGCCCTGGAGGCCGACGATCCCGACCTGCTCACCCAGCTCCGCCGCAACCCTCAGGTGGGGCCGCTGCTGGGCGACCTAGAGGCGGACAGCCGTGCCCTGGTGGCGCCGGCCCAGCGCGGCCGCCTGAAGCAGGCGCTGCTGAAGGCCGGCCTGCCGGTGGAGGACCTGGCCGGCTACACGGAGGGTGCGCCCTTCCCGCTGGAGCTGCGCGACCAGGCCGGCTCGGGCGGCGAGTTCGGCCTGCGCGACTACCAGCGGGCGGCCGTGGAGGCCTTCTGGGCTGGGGGCGGCCCGAAGGGCGGGAGCGGCGTGCTGGTGCTGCCCTGCGGGGCCGGCAAGACGGTGATCGGCCTGGGCGTGATGGAGCGGGCCGCCTCCCACACCCTCATCCTCTGTACCAGCGCCAACGCGGTGCGGCAGTGGCAGCGGGAACTGCTGGACAAGACCAGCGTGGCCGCGGCCGACATCGGGGAATACTCGGGCGAGCGCAAGGAGATCCGCCCGATCACGCTGGCCACCTACCAGATCATGACCACCCGCGGGCGGGGGCAGCGCGAGGAGTTCCCGCACCTGGACCTGTTCATGCGCCAGGACTGGGGCCTGATCGTCTACGACGAGGTCCACCTGCTGCCGGCGCCCGTGTTCCGCGTGACCGCCGAGATCCAGTCGCGACGGCGGCTGGGGCTCACGGCCACGCTGCTGCGGGAGGACGGGCGCGAAGACGACGTGTTCTCGCTCATCGGGCCCAAGAAGTACGACGCCCCCTGGAAGGACCTGGAGCGGCAGGGCTGGATCGCGCCGGCGGTGTGTACGGAGGTGCGGGTGCCCCTGCCGCGCGAGGTGCGCATGACCTACGTCAGCGCCGAACGCCGCGAGCAGTACCGCGTGGCCGCCACCAGCCCATCCAAGCTGCCCGCCCTCCAGGGCCTGCTGGAGCGACACCGCGACGATCGGGTGCTGGTGATCGGCCAGTACCTGGACCAGTTGGAGAAGGTGGCGCAGTTGCTGCACGCGCCGCTGGTCACCGGCAAGACGCCCATTGCCCAGCGAGAGACGCTGTTCGAGGCCTTCCGCCAGGGTGATATCCGGCTGCTGGTGGTTTCCAAGGTGGCGAACTTCGCGCTCGACCTGCCCGAGGCGAACGTGGCCATCGAGCTGTCCGGCGCCTTTGGCTCGCGCCAGGAGGAGGCCCAGCGCCTGGGCCGCATCCTGCGGCCCAAGGCCGACGGCGGCACGGCCTCCTTCTACGCCATCGTGAGCCACGACACGATCGACCAGACGTTCTCGGACCACCGCCAGCTCTTCCTGACCGAGCAGGGATACCGCTACCAGATCGAGGACTTCCTGCTGAACTGAGTCAACAGTTATCGGGCGAGCGGCAAGGGCAGCGAGCTGCCCGTGCCGCTCGCCCGATAACTGTTGACTCTATACACGCCACCGCAAGTACGTCTGCGTGACGGAGGACTGGGATAGCTATGCCCCCTCTCATCGCAGCGAACTGGGGAGGTCCTGCGACGCCGCCACTGCCACACGGCGACTTCTGGAGTCGTTTACCGATCGTGTCTATCTGGTCAAACGGTATGCAGATCCCAACGATCCAAAGCTTGAGCGTGAGATCGCTGACAAACAGCGTACTGGTGCGTTGGCATTCGATGACCCTGCGCAGCCTGGCCATACGGCGTACTGCCACCTGATTCGACCGCCAGATGGTCTAATCTCCGACCTCCTCCGCTGGAGGGCTGACGTTCCAATCTGGCGGCAGTGCCCCTTGCCGGCAGCGGTCTGCGGCGATCCTGCAGGAGTTCTCGTCGATCTCGACGCCAATTGCCCGACGCCCAAGTTGCTTGGCCACAAGGCAGGACGTACCCGACCCCAGGAACGGATCCAGGACGACATCCTCAACGAACGAGTAGAGCTTGATCAGCCGTCTGGGCAACTCTGGCGGGAACGGGGCAGGATGCCCGACCCTGGCCGGGTTCTCGCCCGGGAACTCCCACGTGCCCAGCGTCCAGGCCAGGAACTCGGCACGCTCGATGTCTGATGTCCGCCCTTCGCGTTTGCGCCGCCACTCGCCCTTGTAGAAGACGGGGATCATCTCAACGGGCGCGGTGACGAACGGCGCCGATGGGCTCATCCAGCTCCCCCAGGCGGTGCGGCGCGAGATATTCTGCTCGTTCCAGACAATGCTGGTCTGGTACGCCCAGCCCGCCTCCAGGAAGAGCCGCACGTAGTCGGCGTACACGGCACGCTTGCCGCCCTTGTTGCTGTCGAGCGGGATATTGATGCAGGCTCGGCCGCCAGGCGCAGCCACCCGCAGCAACTCGCTGGCCCACCGGCTGACCCATTGCAGGTACCGCTCGTAGGGTAGGTCGTCGCGGTAGCCGTTGTAGCTCACGTCCAGGTTATAGGGTGGGCTGGTGACGACCAGGTCGACCGAGGCATCAGCCAGAAAGCGGAGTTCCGTGCTGTCGGCGTGATAGATGGTTACCTTCTCATCCTGGTAGCACGGGGGCGCCTGCGCCAGCGCATCCTTACTCTCGGACACAGCCATTCGTCTCTCTCCCTTGCTCCAGGTAGTAGACGCCGACTTCGCCGCCACCCCGCTACGCGCTCCCGATCCGCAGCGGTCGCCCGCCTCTCTGTCGGAACCGCCGGTGCTTCAGAGTGAGTCTATCACTCGGCGACACCATTGGGAAAAGCAGTGCTTCGCCGTCTGCCGCGGGCGTCACCGGCATTGCCAGATCACCCCCCATGCAGGGGCAACATCACTCGGGCGCGCACCTCCCCGCACCCAGAGGTCGGGGCGCAGGTGCGGCGGACTGACGAAGGGGGTATGATGTGCCTCCCGGCCTGCCCTCGGCGTGCCCCTGGCATGCCTGCGGTGGCGACGCGCTGAGCCGGGGCGAGCGGACTGAGAGGTGGAGCGGGCGTGGCGGCAGGTGGCGAGGCGGCGATGGAGGGAGAGGCGCACCGGGCCGATCCCTGGCGGTACGACTACACCCCACCACCCACCGGGCGAACGGTGGCCGGCGCGGGCCGCCTGGACGAGGTGGGCGACTTGCTGGAGGCGCTGGGGCGGCGCCGCGCGCTGGTGGTCACCAGCCCATCGCTGGTGGCCCAGGGGGCGCTGCTGAGCCGCCTGGTGGCCAGCCTGGGCCCGCGCCTGGGTGGGGTGTTCGCCGGCACCCAACGCCACTCGCCCATCGAGGTGGTGCGGGCGGCGCTGGCGCAGGCGCGGGCGGCGCGGGCCGACAGCGTGGTGAGCCTGGGCGGCGGCAGCTCCGTGGATACGGCCAAGGGGGTGGTCTGGTACGCGGAGACCGAGGCCCCGGAGCTGTCGCCCCAGCCGCTGACCCATCTCGCTATCCCTTCCACGCTGTCCGGCGCAGAGTACACGCCCGACGCGGGCATCACCATCGGCGCTGCCAAGAAGATCCACGCCCACGCGAAGATCGTCCCGGCGGTGGTGGTGCTGGACCCGGACGTGGCCGCGGCCACGCCGCGCGACCTGTTCCTGGCCTCGGGCCTGAACGCACTGGCCCACTGCCTGGAGGGGACGGTCTCGATCACCCGCTCGCCGATGGCCGACGCCTACTACCTGCACGCCATTCGGCTGCTGAGCGAGGCGCTGCCGGCCATTGCCGAGGGCGATGTGGCCGCCCGCCGCCTGGCTCAGGCGGCCGCGGCCCTGGCGGGGAGCCCGTCGCGCGAGATGGGCCTGGCCCACGCGCTGGTCCACGTGGTGGGCGGGCGGTTCCGCACCCCGCACGCCGCGACGCACGCCATCATTGGCCCGGCTGTCATGCGCTTCAACCAGCCGGCCGTGGCGGACCAGCAGCGCCTGATCGCCCAGGCGCTGGGGCGGGAGGTGCGCGGGCTGGGGCGCGACGCAGCGGCCTTCGAGGCGGCGCGAGGCGTGGTGGCGCTGCGCCAGCGCCTGAAACTGCCGAGCTCGCTGCGCGACCTGGGCGTCCCGCGCGCGGAGTTGCGCGCCGCGGCCGAGGAGGCGCCGTACGATCGCTACTACCCCACAAATCCGGCCCCGATCCCCGGACTGGAGGCGGTCGAGCAGGTGCTGGCGTGGGCCTGGTCGGGAGAGGTGCCTGATGTCACTGTCTGAGGTTCCCACCCCATCGCCCAGGGGTATCCTTTCGCCGTCCGCCGCCCTGAAGGGCGGGCCTCATGCCTCCAGGCCCGCCCTCCAGGGCGGCGGCCCCCAGCAGCCCTTGCCGCCCAGGGGCCTCCCGCCGGGCGCGTTCGACCTGTACTGCACCACCGGGCCATGCATCCTGCCCCGGGCGGGCGACGGGTTCGAGGTGGCGCAGCGGGCCGCGGCGGCGGGGATGGGCGGCCTGGTGTTCCACAACCACCACGAGGGCACGGTGGGGCGGGCGGCGCTGGCGGCCCACGCCGCGCCAGGGCTGCGCTGCTACGGCGGCGTGGTGCTGAACGAGTACGCCGGAGGCCTGAGCCGCAAGACGGTCTACGTGGCGATGCTTGGGGGCGCGAAGTGCATCTGGATGCCTACCACCGACGCCCACTTCCACGCCCAGCGGCTGGGCGGCACCGGCCGGTCCGTGGCAAAGGTCTTCGATCCGCTGGACACCTCGCCCGGCCTCAGCCTGCTGGAGGACGGACGTCTGCGCCGCGAGCTGGGGGAGATTGCACGGGTGGTGGCTGACTTCGACGGCCTCCTCTGCACCGGCCATGCCTCGCCCGACGAGATCCGCGCCCTGATCGAGCTCGCGCAGCCCCTCGGCGTGCCGGTGGTGGTGAACCACCCCTACTTCCTGCTGGACGAGCCAGTGGACTTCTTCCGCTCGCTGGTGGCGGAGGGCGTGTACTTCGAGCTGCCGTCGACCACGCGGGCCGGCTCGCCGCCCATTCCGCCGGCCCGCCGCTACGTGGAGCTGGTGCAGGCGCTGGGCAGTGACTGCTGCACCGTCGGCTCAGAGTGCATGGCGCCGCACCACCCGGTCGATCGCCTGGCCGAGTTCGCGGACGCGTTGCGGGTGGAGGGCCTGGCCGAAGCGGACGTGGAGGCCATCTTCGTCCAGACGCCCCGGCGGTTGCTGGGGCTAGACCAGGGGTCAGAAGGCAGAAGGCAGTAGGCAGTAGGCAGCGTATCTCCGGCCCCCACTGACCGCTGACCACTGACCACGAGGAGCTCTCGGATGTTCATTCCAGCGCTGGCCAGGCGCCGCCCCAGGATCTACTATGGCTGGTATATCCTCGGGGTGGTGATGCTGGACAGCTTCCTGTCGGCCGGGCTGTCCCAGTTGTTCATGAGCATCATGCTCAAGCCCATGACCGAGGAGATGGGGTGGAGTCGGACCGCGACCACCGGGGCCATCACCATCGGCACGCTGACCGCGGGGCTGCTCTCGCCCCTGCTGGGCCGGCTGGCCGACCGCTACGGGCCGCGGCTCCTGACCACCGTCGGCACCCTGGTGACGGCCGGCATGTTCTTCCTCCTGGCCAGCCTGGCCGAGCAATGGCAGTTCTACCTGGGCTACATCGTGGGCCGGAGCATCGCCCTGGGAACGCTCTCCGGCGTGGTGGCCCAGACCGCGGTCGCCAATTGGTTCCGCCGCATGCGCGGGCGGGCCATGGGGCTGCACTCCATGGCCCTCGCCGGGGGTGGCTCGGTGCTCTCCTTCGTCGCGCAGCTCATCCTCGAGGCGTACGGCTGGCGGATGGTGTTCCTGGTGTTCGGAATAGCCGTGCTCACGCTCCTGGTGTTGCCAGCCGCGCTGGTGCTGCGCCGCCGCCCCGAGGACCTGGGTCTGCTCCCTGACGGCGACCGCGCGCCCCCGGCCGCCGAGGTACCCAGCGCCCGCCAGCCTCGGGAAGAGGAGCCGAGCTGGACGCTGAGCGAGGCGATACGCACTCCAGCCCTGTGGCTGCTGGTGGGGGCGCTCTTCATAGCGGTTATGGCCAACACGGCCGTGGGCTTCCACCAGGTGGCCTACTACACGGACGTGGGCATCGCCCCCACGGCCGCGGTGGTCGCCTTGAGCCTGTACGCCCTGGTTGGAGCGCTGTCGTCCGGCGTGTGGGGCTTCCTTACCGAGCGCTTCTCCGAGCGCGTCATGGCGGCGGCGGCGATGCTGCTCGCCACCGTGGCCATCCTGTACCTGCTCACCGTGCGCAGCCTGGCCGGGGCGTTGCTGTTCGCGGTGCTGTTCGGCATGAGCTCGCGCGGCGAGTCCACGCTGGTGAACATCATCCTGGCCCAGTACTACGGGCGCCGCTTCTTTGGCTCGATCAGCGGCTTCGTGAACCCGTTCATGCTGGGCGGGGTCGGCCTGGGCCCGTCCGTCTCGGCCCTCGCCTTCGATCTCACCGGCGCGTACCAGGTGGTGTTCATCTGCTTCGCGGGCACCTCCACCCTGGCCGCGGTGCTGCTCTGGCTGGCCAGGCCCCCGACGCGCAAGAGCCCCTCCCCCGGCCCCGCCCCGGCGCGATGAGCGCGGAGGAGACGTGTACCACGGAGACACGGAGACACGGAGTCTTCTTAGAAGAAGCTCTCCGTGTCTCCGTGTCTCGGTGTAACACGTCCCTCTCCCGAGGACACCTTGCTTCAGATTAGGAGTCGCTGCGCCGGGGCGGGCAACTGTGACGCCGTTGATATGACTTGAGGGGCTGAATTGACGGCGTTGTGATGGCTGGCCGGCCACAATGCTGAGCGAGAGGGATGACATCCTTCGATGCTTGCCTCTCTCTTACTCACTCTCTGAGCGGCGGGAGCACAGCATGGACGTCTGGGTCAGCGAAATCAAGTGCCTCTTGTGTGGCCACGTGGCCGGCTACTCGGTTGCGCAGCGAGGAGCCGCTGGCCTCTCGCCCGTGATGGTGCAGGGCGGGGCGGTGCCGCCCCAGCGCTGTCCACGCTGCGGCGGGCGGCTGTATCTCGACCCGGCCACCGAGCACCCGCGCGAGCTGGGCCTGGCCGTGCCGAACCTGGGGACGAGAGCGGAGCACGAGCAGGCTGCGGAAGCGAGCGCGGAGCGGCACTGCATCAGTTGCGGGGCGCCGGTCCAGCGGGCGGAGCGCTGCCGCCGCTGCTATCTGCGCCACCGCTACGCCACCAACCCGGACGTGCGGGCCAAGCAGCTCAGCCTGCAGGCCGAGTGGCGCAAGCGCCAGGCGGCGGCCCAGGGGTAGGAGCAGGCCGCCAAGGCGCCGCGCTCTCACATCCACCACTGGTCCTGCATCCACGGGGCTCCCGGCTCGCCGCAACTGCAGAGCAGCGGGTCCGGGTCTCCACACAGGGGACACGGCGTATCGCCCCGACGAGGCGCGGCCAGGTCGCGGGCGCGACACTCCTGGCAGTGATAGGCCGCGGCAGAGGGTGAGCCCCCAACCGGTTCTACCTGCTTCTTCCCGCACGAGACGCACGTCAAGGAGACCGAGGCGCAGTCGCGGCACACCGCGATGGGCTCGCTCCACACCCCGAACCGAGACTCCAGCTTCTGTTTCCCGCACCACGTACACGTGAAGAGGTAGAGGTGCTCCGAGTGCTGGCAGTCCCAGCACTCGCGGACGCGGCTGCTCGGCTCGCCCGGCCAGAACTCCCGCCACTCTTTCCTGCACCATCTGCACGTGAAGCAGTAGTAGGACGGCCAGCGGTCCCTGGCGCTGCGTTCTACCGCGGCCGCGCAGGGCTGGCACACGTCCTCGCCCGCCTTCCGCCATTCCAACTGCTCCTGCCCGCACACCTTGCAGGTGAAGCAACGGAGCGCCCACGGCGGCGGACAGGCATCGCACACCTCTGGCGGCTCACTGGAGGCCTCAGTTCGCCGGGCCAGCTTCTGCTGTCCGCACGCCTTGCACGTGAACCGGCGAGGGCGCAGCACCTCCTTCGAGACGGCCTGAGAGATCTGCCCGCTTCGCGTCTTGAGCGTGTGCCTGGGTGACATCGGGAATTGCCCTGTCTAGACCGAGTCGACAGTCGACAGTCGACAGTCCACACTCCGCGAGTGCCCTGCCGACGGCCAGCGCTCTCCCCTCCACTGTCGACGGTCGACTGTCAACTGTCAACTACCGTCGATACTAGCGGACCTCGAAGGTTGTGCAGCCGTCGGGCGTGCGCCAGGGGCCGTGGGCCATGCCGGGCGGGCGGCAGGCGTAGGTGCCCGCCGGGAAGGTCTGGTCCAGCGAAAGGTCGTGCAGCGCCCCCTCGAGGATCCACACCTCCTCCCAGAACTCGTGGCGCTGGACGCCCAGCGGCGTGGTGTCGGTGCCGGGCTCGAAGTTGAGCAGCCGGGTGTAGTCGCCGGTCTCCGGGTCGGAGGACAGGATCTTCTCGGACAGGCCCGGGACTCCCCCCACCACGGGCTGCCACGGCATGCGATCGGGACTGTAGAACTCGTACTCGGGTTTGGGCATGCTTCCCTCCACGTCGGAAGTATCTGGCAGCGAGGCCAGGGCTCTCCCAGGGGTGGTTTCTGGCCACGCGATCGGCTTCGGGAAGGGTTCAACGCTCCGGGCAGTCCCACACTGGCAGGACGCCGCTTCTCATTCAGCCAGATGAGTCTACGGACCAGCGCTGGCCGCCGTCAAGCAAGCAGGAGGGAGTGCCGATCTCACGGATCGGCGCAGCCATCAGCCGCCAGGTTGGGGTACCAGGGGGCGGTGCGTCGCCGGCACGGGCCTTCCCACTGGGAACACCTCGGCCACGAACACCGCCGCGAGCGCTACCAGCATGAGGGCCACGAAGAGGCTGGCGACGAGGGCCATCGACCCTGTGAAGTAGAAGATCGGCACGGGCGCGTACACGGCCAGCTCGATCACTCGCCGCAGGAGCCGCGACCCACCCCCCTGGGCCAGCAGGACCATGCCCGGGACGACCAGCAGCGTGGCGCCGTGGACGTGGTTGTGGAAGGCGACGAGCATGGTCGCGGCCACCAGGGCCAGAAAGCGGGCCGGGAAGCGCTCGTCGTGGGCGTCCCAGCGGCCGCGCCAGATGGCGAGCAACGCGCCCAGGGTGAGGGCCGAGAGCACGAGGGTGAGCAGCACGCCCTGCGCATCGGAAACCCCTGGCAGAAGGTTCACCAGCAAGCCGCGCCAACTGGCCATCGCCTCAGGGTAGACGAGCGGGTGGACCGATCGAAAGCCCGAGACGTAGCGCAGGGAGGCGAGGTACGTGAGCAGGCCATCGGGGCCCAGCATGGCCAGAGATGAGAGCAGCAGAGCCACCCCGGCCAGCGTCGCCCCGTACAGGGCAGACCATCGCCCCTTGAGCGCGAGCACGAGCAAGAGCACGACTGCATACTGTGGCTTCAGCAGGAGCACACCAGTCCACAGCCCTGCCCGGAAATCTCGATCCTGCTCGAAAGCCCGATACGCCTGGTAAAGGGCAAACAGCAGCAGGATCGTCACCTGCCCGACGAAGAGCGTGTAGGCCAGAGGGAAGAACAGGAGCGCCGTTCCCACGAGCATCCTGGGGCGAGCTGGGAAACGCGCGGCCAGCCCCCGCACCACCACGAGCGCCAGGGCCAGGTTGGCAAGCGTCCAGAGCAGGAAGCCCACGGGCGGCGAGAGCAGCGCGAACGGCGCCACCAGCAGGACGAAGATAGGGGGGTAGGGTACGGGCCCGACCTTCAGCACGTCGGCTAAGGGACCGTAGTAGGCGGCGAGCGGCTGCAGGTGCGCGGTGACGGCGTCCAGGTCGTAGGCCGCGACCGGACCGCTCGCCAGAAGGGCGGCGGCCCCCGCCCGGAAGAGGGCGAAATCCAGCCCCAGCCAGTCGAACAGACCACGGTTGCGCCAGGTCAGCAGGACGACCACGCACCACAGCGCTGCCGAGAGCGCAGCGCCGGCGACCACCAGGTAACGCTTCCTCATCGAGACGGGCCACCCCCGTACCGTTGATCGGAGCTGGCGGCTCGAGTCGCCCTCGCCTGTCCGCGCCGCGACAAGCCGGCAGAGCGAGAGGCAGCCAGGCGGCGCCATCGCGCACAAGTGATAACTGAGCTGAGGTGGCGGAAGTGACTGCTCGCACCTGGTGCAGCATGGATTCCCGTGCCAGGGTGGGCTCCGTATAATGGCGCGAACGACATCCGAGTGAGGGAGCGCTGTGTACGAGCCGAAGTTCGTCGACGTCGCGGGGATCAGGACGAGATACGTGGAGTTGGGGGCAGGCGAGCCGCTGGTGCTGGTCCACGGCGGGCAGCTCGGCTCCCTGTACTGTCTGGACGCCTGGGGCTTGAACCTGGAAGGGCTCGCCCGGCACCACCACGTCTACGCCTTCGACAAGCTCGGCCAGGGCTATACGGATGGGCCGAGGACCGAGGCCGAGTACACGATGGACGCGATCGTCCAGCACGCCCACGGCTTTCTGCAAGCCCTGGGCGTCGAGCGGGCGCACCTGGTCGGGCACTCGCGGGGCGCCTACGTCGCCACCCGCCTGGAGATGGAGCACCCGGGGCTGGCGAAGTCGTTGATCCTCGTCGACAGCACCTCGATCGTGGCGGGCGGCATCCCCACGCCGTTCTACGAGCGCATTGCCGAGAGCTCGCCCCCCTGGGGCACGCGGGCAGCGGTGCTGCTGGAGCCCACCGCCAACGCCTACTCCGCTCGGCACATCACCGAGGACTTCGTCGACGGCCTGATGAAGATAGCGGCGCTACCGAAGAGCCGCGAGGTGGCCGAGAAGTTCCGGGCCGTGCGCCACACCCAGTACTACCCGCTGTTCGCCCGGCAGGGCGAGGAGCTGGTCGCCTGGATCAAGGCCGGGGGCGTGCAGGTGCCGGTGCTGATCGTCTGGGGCTTCAACGACCCCTCGGCGCCGCTCGACTCCTTTGGCATGAACACCCTGCACCTCTTCGCCGCGCACGTGCCTCGGACCCAGATGCACATCTTCAACCAGGCCGGCCACTACTCCTTCCGAGAGCACCCGGACGAGCTCGTCGCCGTCGTCAGCGCCTTCATCGCCGCCTCGTAGCGTCGAGGCACGTCAACGCGCCGTGCCTGGCGCTGTTCGAGCACGAGATTGGTGCCCTGCCGCCACGCACGGCGAGCAGCGATACGCCAAGCACTCCGCTGTTGCGGGCCATACCCCTGCGCCTCGCCGCCCGCCCGGGCTATCGGCTACTCCTCCTCGTCCTCATCATCGTCCTCATCCTCGTCCTCGAACTCGAGCTCGTCGAACTCCGGGAACAGTCCTAGCGGCGCCGCCAGCGGCGCCACGACGTCGAACTTGCCCCGCCCTACTGCCCGCTCGAGCTTGGCCATGATCCTGGGCACGTCGTCGTACGGGCCGGCTACGAAGAAGGGTTTGCCATCTTTGCCCAGGGGGACACGGGCGGGGCAGGCGTCCGGGTCGGTGCCTTGCAGCAGGATGGCGGCATCGTGGTAGTCGGGGTCGGGCTTGAAGCCGAGCTGGCGCGCGTAGGCCACGGCCTCGCGAACGATCTTAGCAGCCAGGTTCGGGTCGGTCTTGACCATCGGCTGGCGGCTCATCATCTGCTGGCGCACTGCCTCGTAGTCCCGTTCGGCGAGGAACAGCTTGGCGAAGGCGCTCTTCACCCCCAGGCAGCCGAGGTCGACCAGGAAGCTGCCGGCCGCGAGCTGGCCGGCGGGCCCACGCCGGGCGAGGAGGATCTGCACGATCTCCCCTTCCTTGTCCCAGTCCCGGGCGACCAGGCACTCGTGCCAGGGCCACGTGGCTGCCTGGCGAAGGACGCCACGCTGCACCACGGGGCTCGCCCCTGGTGGGGCTCCCCGCCGCACGGCCTGTTGCCTCTGCTTGCGCTTGGCCGCCTTGCGCTGCAGCGCCTGCTGGCGGCGTTTCTGGTCTGCGCCCATAGTCTGTTCGTGCTCCCCAGCGTCGATCGGCGATGATCTGCTCGGACAGCGGCGGGCCCTGGAGCTTCAGAGGTTTGTACTCGCTCAAGGGCACGGGCTCGCCCGTGGGCCCCTGCACGCTGGCTCCCGCTGCTCCGCTTCGCCCATTCGGGTTCAACACCATTATACAGCCGGACTGCGCCGTCGCTCGGCCTCCAGGCACGGAGTGCCTGAGTCCATCGGGGCGTGCGACCCGGCACGGGAGGTGGCCAGGAAGGCTCAGGATGTCGCTGCCCCGGCTGAGATGTGGAGATCACTCATCCTCGATCACCACCGCCCGCACCGGCGCCGACTCCACGCCCGCAATGGACAGCGGCAAGACTATCAGGGTCACCCGCTCCTTGCGGATCTGGTCCAGGTTCTTCAGGTAGGGCATCACCAGCACGTTGTGCTCGCACAGCGTGCGCGAGGTATAGAACTTGGAGGGCGAGCCCGGGGCGTCCTTGCCGTGCGAGAAATCCATGCCCACCAGCGCCAGGCCGCGCGCGACGCACCAGTCCACCGCCTCGGGCGTGAGGTACGGCGACCCCTTCTCCCAGCCCGGCTCGCCATAGTGCTTGTTCCAGTCTGTGCGAATGAGCAGCCGCTCGCCGCGCTGGAGGGTGCCGCCCACCGCGCGCTCCAGGTCCTGGGCGGTGATCGGGCTGTCGGGCGCCCTGTCGGATAGGTTGGCCACCACCGCCTCGCCGACGAGCGTTTCCAGAGGGATCTGGTGGACGTGCAGTCCGTCCTTGACGAAGTGCGCGGGGGCGTCGATGTGGGTGCCCGCGTGCAGTCGCAGGTGCGCCCCCCGCACGATCTGCCCCGCCCCGCCCGGCGCGTCGTACTCCTTCAAGACCTCCAGCGCAAACTGCAGGTCCCGCGTGAACCCGCCGGGCGTATGCATCTGAAAGGTGTCTCCCAGTTGCAGACTGATGTCAACGATCCGGCCGCTGCGCAGACGTACAGCCATGGCTGCCTCCCTCATACCACCGCCCCAACCTGCACCAGCTCGTCCGCTGGCCAGGTGGTCAGCACCTCGTGCCCGGCCTCCGTTACCAGGACCATCTCCTCCAATCGGACGCCGCCGTAGCCGCGCTCGCCCTCGCGGCACTCCACCGCGATCACCTGGCCTGGCTCGAACACCTGCGGGTAGTCGAACGAGAACACCCGGCTGATGACCGGCGGCTCGTAGGTCATGCCGTAGCCGTGCCCGAACTCGCCGATGAGCAGCTCCTGCTCGGCCTCATAGCCCCAGGTGCTCGCGGGCAGCAGGTGTCTGGCCGCGTCGGCCGTGGTCGCGCCGGGCTTGATCTCGCCGATCATGCCATACACGCGCTCGTAGCAGCGGCGGTACCAGTCCTTCTCCTTCGCGTTGGGTCTGCGCCCGACGATGTAGTTGCGGTAGATGCAGACGTGGTAGCCGTTGTAGCCGGTCCGGCAGGTGTTCATGTAGACGAGATCGCCTACCTCGATCATCCGGTCGGTGTTCCCATTGTGGTTCAGCTCGAAGGTATTCGGGCCAGACTTGACCGCGCCCGAGACGTACTCCGCCCCGGCCGCCAGCATCGCTTCGAAGGCCGCGGCGCCCACGTCACGCTCGCGTCGCCCGGGCTTCAGCGTCTCGTAGACCCGCGCGTAGCCGACGTTGGCAATCGCGATCGCCACCCGGATGCAGTTGACCTCGTCCGGGGTCTTGGTGCCCCGAGCATCGACCAGGGCCTGCCCGACGCCCGCCACCTCGACCCCGCGCTCCACCAGCGCCTGTCGGCTGGCCTCGTCGAGGGCGTCGAGGCCGAGCTTCTCCCCGGCGACACCGCGCTCCCTGAGCTCCCGCACGATCGCGTCGGCGAACCGCTGCGCCTCGCGCCGGGTGGCCTCCCGCCCGCCGATGCCGTTGAGCGCGCAGTAGGCGAACCGCCAGTTCTCCGCCGGGATCCAGCTCGCCTGCCCCTGCTGCCGCTCGCGCAGGTTGCCCAGTTCGAAGACGATCGGGTCGCCCTGGGCGAAGACCAGGGCATAGCGGAGCTGCGGGGCGAAATCCGGGCCCTTCAGCCCGGTGGCGTAGCGGATGTTCTCGCCCCGGGTGAGCACCGCGGCCGCCACACCGGCGCCCCTCAGCGCCGCCTGGGTGCGCGCCAGCCGCTCCTTCCGCATCCGCCCGTAGTCGATCGTGTCCCGCCAGTCAACCCCACCCGCCCCGTAACCAATGCTCATCCGATCCCTCCTGGTGAGAGTGCAGATTTGAGATTGCAGAGTGCAGATTAGCACTTTGCAGTCTCAAATCTGCACTCTCAAATCTCAAATCTCAAATCCCCGTGCCTCCTACTCCAGCGGACGCTGGCCGGTGTACTCCAGGATGTAGAGGCCTCCGCGGAGGCTGTCGCCGGTGTTGTGCAGGCCCCGGTGGTCCACGTACACGTCGTGGTTGCGCGTTCCCCGCTGGCCCGGTGGCGTCTCGGGCACGAAGGCCGCGATCTCCTCGGGGCGGAAGGGGTCGGCGATGTCGTAGATGCGCACCCCTGCGCTGAACCAGGTCGAGGCGATGGTCTGCTGCAGCTTCGCGCTGCCCGGCTCGGGCTCGTTCTCGTGGACGTTGTGCGCGCCGATCCGCCCATCCGTTCGGCGCAGCTCGTCGGACCCCTGCGGCATAGGCGCGCTGGAGATCATGATCGGGTTGGTGTCCAGGCGCGCGTCGACGATCCACATCCGCTTCGGCCAGTCCAGGGCCTGCTCGCTGATCGACTCGTCCGTGACCACGAGCAGCCCGCGCTCGAACAGGGGCAGCACCGTGTGGGTGAAGCCGGGGAACGGCGGATGGTAGTCGATCCGACTGAGCATGCGGGGATGGCTCCTGTCCGAGATATCCAGCACCATGAACCCGCCGTCCAGGTAGCCCAGGTAGGCGCGGTCGGGCCGCTCGGGGTAGCACAGGGCGTGGTGGAGGCGATAGCCGGCGTCGAACGGCTCCGGGTGGCGAGGCAGGGGTGGCTCGGCATCGCCCTTGCGCTGGCCCGGGATCCACCAGCGCCCCACTTCCTTCGGCCGGGCTCGATCCTCGAGGTCCACAATCATGTAGAACTGGTGGTCCCTGGGGTTGTTCGGCTCGAAGTCGGCCGCCCCGGTGGAGATGTGGGCGTAGCGACCGTCCATGCATGTGACCAGGTGGACGCCCTGCGAGTGGGGGCCTGAGGTGTCGAAGAACCCCAGCTCGCGGGGACTGGCCGGATCGGAGAGGTCGAACACCTGGAACCCGGCTGGGGTCAGGCCGGGCCGCTTGACCTGGTACGCCAGCAGGAGCGTGTCACCCCGCAGGGCGAGCGAGTTCCCGCGCACGTCCTGGTGGGGCGTTGGCAACTGCCAGACCAGCTCTGGCCGGCACGGGTCGGTGACGTCGAGGACCGAGAACGCGATCGGCGCGCTCTCGTGGGCGACGTAGAAGAATCGGCGCCCACCAGAGGCGAGCTTCATCGCCAGCCCTTCGCCGACGTTGGGCGCACCGCCGAGATCGCTATGGGCGATAAGCTTGAGATTGCGTTCGATTCGGACTGCGGGCAAGACCGCCATGCTGGCTCCTCCTCCCGGGCAACGCTGTGCCATCGCTATCAGGTAGAACAGCGAATCGAACGATACCCTGAGGATCGGGAGGAGCGCAAGTGGGAGCCAGGCGTGGGTCTTCGGGTGTTCGTCATAGGGGGAAGTTGCCGCCCTGATGGAGGTTGTCGAATTCTTCCGGTCCTGGCTGGTGGGGGCCGCCGCCCTGAAGGGCGGACCTAACGCCCAGGCTCGCCCTTCAGGGCGGCGGCCCCCCGGCGTGCGCCGGGGCGCTCTCCGAGCCCGATCTGCCGCCCGAAGACCTGGCCGAAGTGCAACGCCACCTGTCGCCCGAAGGCGGATAGGTCCAGTTCTCGCCCGGTGGCCTGTCGATACGAGGTGACCCCCAGGTCGCCCAGGCCACACGGGTTGATGAGCCCGAAGTGGCCCAGGTCGGGCTGGAGGTTCACGGCCAGGCCGTGGAGCGTGATGCCGCGGTAGAGTGCCACGCCGATGGCCGCGATCTTCCCGCCCCGGGTCCACACCCCGGGGTGCGCCGCCTCCCGCCACGCCTCCAGGCCCGCCTCGGCCAGAGCGCGGACCACGATCTCCTCCAGGCCGTGGACGAAGGCGGGGACGTTGGGCGCCAGCTCGCGCAGGCGGGCGATGACGTAGACCACCAGTTGGCCAGGGCCGTGGTAGGTTGCCAGCCCACCGCGGCTGGATCGATGGACGGCGATGCCCAGCGCCTCCAGCCGCTCGCGCGGGACCAGGAGGTCCTGCCCGCCTGCCCGTCGGCCCAGGGTGATCACTGGCGAGTGCTCCAGCAGCAGCAGGGTATCCGGGATGGCGTCCGCCAGCCGCCGCTCCACGAGCTGCTGCTGGAGCGCCCAGGCCTCCGGGTAGCCGATGTGGCCCAGTTCCAGCACCACGCACCGGGACGCGGGGACGCGGGGACACGGGGAGAGCCTTCAGTACTGCCCTCCCCGCGTCGCCGTGTCCCCGCGTCCCCGCGTCCAGACAACTCCGCGTCCACTACGTTGCCGCCCGGGCGCGAGGTTTGGCGACGTGGATGGGGCGGCCGAGGGCGACCAGGGCGGCCTCCATGACCGCCTCCGGGAAGGTGGGGTGGGCGTGGATGGTTTCGGCCAGGTCCTCCAGGGTCGCCTCCAGCCGCAGGCCGAGCACCGCCTCCGGGAGCAGCTCGCTGGCGTTCTGGCCCAGGATGTGGACGCCCAGCACCTCGCCATACTTGCTCTCCGCCACCACCTTCACGAAGCCGTCGGTTTCGCCGTAGGTCATCGCCCGCCCGCTGGCGGCGAAGGGGAAGCGGCCCACGACCACCTCGTGGCCGGCCTCCCGCGCCTTCGCCTCGGTCAGGCCGACGCTGGCCACCTCCGGGTGGGTGAAGGTGACCGCGGGCACGGCCTTGTAGTCCATGGCGCGGTCGTGCCCGGCGATGTTCTCCACTGCCACCAGCCCCTGGTGGGAGGCCACGTGGGCCAGCAGCGCCCGCCCGGTCAGGTCGCCGATGGCGTAGACCGTGGGCACGTTGGTGCGCAGGTGGTCGTCCACCTCCACCCAGCCCCGGGTGGTGCGGAGCCCGCTCGCCTCCAGGCCGAGGCCGCCGGTGTTGGGCCGTCGGCCCACACCCACCAGCACGTACTCGGCTGCTACCTGCTCCTGGCGCCCGTCCTTCGTGGTGACGGTACACGCCAGTTGGCCATCGCCCCGCGGCTCGACTCGCTCCACCCGGGCCTGGGTCTTGACCGCGATGCCCCGGGCCGTGAACAGGCGCTCGAGCCCGCGCCCGATATCCGCGTCCTCCAGCGGCAGCAACGTCGGCAGCATCTCCACCACGGTGACCTGGGCGCCGTACTCGCGGAAGATGGTGGCCCACTCGGCCCCCACCGCACCACCGCCGATCACCAGCACTGAGCGGGGCACCTCGGGCAGCTCGAGCGCCTGGTCGCTGTTGATCACCCGCGGCCCGCTGGCGCCCGGGATGGGCAGCTCGGCCGGCGTGGAGCCTGTGGCCAGGATCACGTTGCCGGCTTGGAGGCGTCGGCTCTGCCCGTTGGCCTCCACCTCCACCTGCCCGGGGCCGGCCAGGCGGCCGGTGCCCTGGAGCACGTCCACCCCGTTGCTCTTCAGCAGACCGGCCACGCCGTTGCGCAGCCCGCGCACCACGCGGTCGCGGTAGCCGACCACGGCCGGGTAGTCCAGCCGTACGTTCTCCACCTGGACGCCGAACTCCTGGCTCTTCTGGGCCAGGCGGAAGACCTCCGCGCTGCGGAGCATGGCCTTGGTGGGGATGCAGCCCTTGTTCAGGCACACCCCGCCCACGTGCTCTCGCTCCACCAGCGCGGTGCGCAGGCCGAGCTGGGCCGCTCGAATGGCGGCCACATAGCCTCCCGGCCCGCCGCCGATGATGACCACGTCGTAGCGCGCTTCGGTTGTCACTTGCCCCCTCCATACACACCCGTGCCCGGCGTCTCTGGGTCGCGGCCCTCACCCCAGCCCTCTCCCCGGGGGAGAGGGAGCAAGGCTCCCTCTCCCAGGGGGAGAGGGAGCAAGGCTCCCTCTCCCTTTGGGAGAGGGCTGGGGTGAGGGCGCTCCGGTGCCGAGCAAGCGGCGCGGCTACAGGTGATCCGCACGGTGCGTGCCCTGACCACTCCCCACTCCGTAGGGGCAGGTCCCCGTGCCTGCCCCCGTCCCGCGTCGCGGGAAGACGGGGGCAGGCACGGGGACCTGCCCCTACGGAGTGCGATTCGTGTTGTCCCGTATCGCGGGGCGATGGGGCAGGCACGGGGGCCTGCCCCTACGGTTCGGAGATGATCCGGCCCATGGCCGAGACGTCGTAGCCGCCCAGGGCCTCCACCTGTTGCGGGAAGGACGGGCCGCGGATGATCTCGAGCAGTGGGGCGAGCAGCTCGCCCTGGTAGTGTTCCAGGGGGATGACCAGATCGTAGCGCTCCTGCAGCAGCGGCACGAAGTCCAGCTTGAGGGCGCGCGCGGCGGCGAGGATGCCCAGGCCCACGTCGGCCGCCCCGCCCGCGACCGCGGCCGCCACGCCCAGGTGGGTGAACTCCTCGCGCTCGTAGCCACGGACGCGCGCCGGGTCGTGGCCCATCTGCTTCAGCTTGTAGTCCAGCAACACCCGCGTGCCTGCGCCTTTCTGCCGATTGATGAAGTACACGTCGTCCCGCAGCAGGTCGTCCAGGCTGGTGATGCCCTTCGGGTTGCCCGGAGGCACGATCAGCCCCTGCGCCCGGTAGACCAGGTTCACCAGCACCACCCGGCGACCCGGCAGCAGCCGCCGCACGTAGGACAGGTTGTACTCGCCCGTCGCCTCGTCCAGCAGGTGCGAGCCGGCCAGGTGGCACTCGCCCCGCTGGAGGGCGATCAGGCCGCCCAGGCTGCCGACGTTGGACGACGACAGGCTCAGGCCCGGCCGCCGCTGGGCGATGGCGCTGGAGAGCAGGTCCAGGGTGAGGTCGTGGCTGCCAATGGCGACGATGGTCTGGCGCACCTCCTCCGGGCGGCGCAGCAGCTCCACCGAGACGCTCGCTCCGGCGTGGACCCCCTCCGAGAAGCGCGGGAGGCGCACGATCCCGTCGGCCCGCACCAGCGACATGATGACCCCCGCGCCGCGCTGGAGCGGCGTGGCGATCACTCGCTCGCCCACCTGGCCCAGCTTGACGCGCATGAACTCGTCCTCGCCCATGGGCGAGAGCACCTTGCGGGTCATGGTCGCCTCCAGGCGTGGCCGCTCGGGGACGGGCAAGCCCAGCAGGCGATGGAGCAGCGGGCGCAGGAACAGCTCGGAGGTCAGCACCGCCGAGACGGGGTAGCCGGGGATGCCCAGCACCGCCTTGCCCTGGCAGACGCCCAGGACGAGCGGGTGCCCGGGCCGGATCGCCACCCCGTGCAGCACCAGCTCGCCCAGCTCCTGGACCACCGAGGCGGTGAAGTCCTCCGATCCGGCCGACGACCCGGCGTTGATGGCCACCACGTCGTGGGTCTCCAGCGCCCTGGCCACGCGGCGCTTGATCAGCTCGAAGTCGTCCGGGGTGGGCGGGACGCGGGTGGGCACGCCCCCCCACTCCTGCACCTGGGCGCCGAGGACGATCGAGTTGAACTCGACGATGTCGCCCGGCTTCAGCTCCGCGCCCGGACTGACCAGCTCGGTCCCGGTGGGCAGGATGGCCACGCGGGGCTGCTGCCGCACCACCACGCTGATGCTCCCGCTGGCAGCGATCGCGCCCAGGTCGACCGGGCCCAGCCGCCGGCCCTCGGGCAGCACCAGCTCGGTGGCCACGATGTCCTCGCCGATGGGGCGGACGTGCTGCCAGGGGGCGACCGGCTGCATGAGCTCGATCTCGGCCTCGCCCACCTGCTGGAGGTGCTCCAGCATCACCACCGCGTCGGCGCCGGGGGGCAGCGGATCGCCGGTGTCCACCCAGGTGGCCTGTTCGCCCAGGCGCAGGCGGATGGGCGCGGTCTCGGACGCGCCCACGGTGTCGGCGGCGCGAATGGCCGCGCCATCCATGGCCGCGGCGTGGTAGTGGGGCACCGAGAGCCTCGCCCAGACGGGCGCGGCCGTCACCCGCCCCAGCGCCTCCGCCACCGGCACCGCCTCTCCCGGCCGCGGCCGCGCGCCCCCCACCCGCTCCAGCGCCTGCCAGAAGCGGCGGTAGGCCTCGTCGAGCGGGATATCTTCCAGGTAGACCTTGCGTCGAGCCATCGGTTTTCCAGCCTTCAGCGGTCGGGGGTCAGTGGCCACTGACCCCCAGTGGGTCATGGGCCAATTCCAGTGGCAACGGGGCAGCAGCGTAGCTGCTGCCCCGTTGCCACTGGAATTGGCCCATGACCCACTAGAAGAGTACCACCGAGACCAGCTCTCCCTCGGATAGTCCGCCTTTGTCCAGGTCTACTTTGATCATGCCATCGGCCCGGACCAGGGTGTAGATGAGGTTGGACTTGCCGAACACGGGCACGGCCCATAGCTCGGCCCCCCGCGGCTCCAGGCGCACCTGCACGTAGTCCTCGCGCCCGGGCGCGGAGGCAACGTTGTGGGCCAGGCGGGCCGAGACCACCTGGCGCGGCGAGCGCCCGCGCAGGCCGCTCAGGCGGGCCAGGGTGGGCGCCACGAACAGGTCGAAGGTGACCATGCACGAGACCGGGTTGCCCGGCAGCCCGAACACCGGCTTCCCCCGGGCCACGGCCAGGATGGTGGGCTTGCCCGGGCGCAGCGAGACGCCGTGGACCAGCACGCCCGGCTGGCCCAGGGAGGCGATCACCTGGGCGGTCAGGTCGCGGGTGGAGACCGAGCTGCCGGCCGACAGGATGGCCACGTCGCCCAGCTCCAGGGCGCGGCGGGCGGCCGCGGCGAGCCGATCGTAGTCGTCCGGCACGATGCCCAGCGCCAGCGGCTCGTGCCCGGCCCGCTCGACCAGGGCGGCCAGGGTGTAGGTGTTGATGTCGCGGATCTGGCCCGGGCCGGGCACCTGGTCCGGCGGCACCAACTCGTCGCCGCTGGAGACGATCGCCACCCGCAGCCGACGGGCGACCGCCACCTCGGCGAAGCCCAGGGCCGCCAGGCCGCCCAGGTCCTGCGGGCGCAGCGCGTGCCCGCGCGGCAGCACGCTCGCCCCGCGGGCCACGTCCTCGCCCACCCGCAGCACGTTCTCGCCGGGGGCCACCGGGCGCACGACCTCGATGGTCTGGCGATCCACCTCCTGGGTGTGCTCGACCATGAGCACCGCGTCGGCGCCCTCGGGCAGCATCCCGCCCGTGGCGATGCGCACCGCCTGGCCCACCCCCACCCGCGTCTCCGGGCGGACACCCATCAGCGCCTCGCCCACCACGCTCAGGTAGGCGGGCAGCCCCTCGCTGGCGCCGTAGGTATCGGCCGCGCGGACCGCGAAGCCGTCCATGGTCGAGCGAGCGAAAGCGGGCAGGTCGGCCGGCGCGGTGAGGTCTTCGGCCAGCACGCGGTCCAGGGCGCGGGCGATGGGCACCCGCTCGGTCCGGACCTCGACGGGCAGGTGGCTTTCCAGGACGCGATAGGCGTCCGGGGGGGAGAGGACGTTGAAGAGTTCGACCACGGGCTTGCTCCGGTGCCCTGCATTGTAGCAAGGGGGTGGCTTCGTTTGTCGAGGAAGGGGGCCCCATGTGTGAAGAAGGGAGAAGGGAGAAGGGAGAAGGGAGAAGGTGGGGGGCATGGTTATGACTCCGCGGGGTCGGGCTGGGAGGGCTGGGGGGCGGGAGTGCGGGCGGCGAGGAGGCGGTCGCGCTGGAGGCGGCGGAGCTCGCGCAGGCTGCGCAGGACGGAGCGCTCGGCCAGGGCGTCGTATTGCAGGATGCGAGGGAGCTCGACGGGCAGGGAGGTGATGCCGTTCGAGCCGGCGTACTGGTAGCGGTAGGCCATGGCGCCACGCTCGGCCTGGTAGACGCGCAGGACGCGCAGGTAGGCGATGCCCAGACGCTCGACCAGGAACTGCTCCTGAGGGCTCTCGGGATGGTAGGCCTCGGTGAGCTGGGCCATGAGGCGCTCGAACAGGACGCGTTCCTCCTCGGAGGCGGTGGCGAGCAGGGCCAGGGAGTCGGCGCGCATCCCGTGGCGGAGGGCGTTCTGGCTGGAGACAGCCTTGCCCTGCGGGGTACGGGGGCCGGTGGAGCGCTGGGCGTTGGCGCGGTTGGCGGCCAGGCGCCTGGCGCTGATGGGACGCCGTTTCCGGGAAGCAGGCTGGGCCGCAGCCGGGTCGGATGGAGTGTCGGAAGGGCCTGGCTGTGGCTGGTCGGGCTGAGGGCGATCAAGGGAGGGCATGGTGCGACGTCTCCTGAAGCAGTGCTGAGTGCTGAGTGCTGAGTGTTGAGTGTTGAGGGCGAGGGGTGGGACAACTGTATTATAGAACAGGTGTGCTATTCGTCAAGGGGCTGGGGGGAACGGGGTGTGACCAGTTTCTGTGCAGGCGGTGGCCGAGTCGTAGGGGGCGACGGCTCTGTCGCCCCGCCGCCCCGAGGGCGGCAGAGCGTGGTGCCCAGGGGGCTGGAG
>JACQUR010000370.1 GCA_016210245.1 Chloroflexota bacterium | reverse complement strand
TCGGCTGCGGCACGGGCTACACCGCCTGTCTCCTGGCGAGAGAGTACGATGCCCGCGTGGTCGCGATCGACCTCCGGCCCAAGGTCCTGGAATGGGCCAGGAGAAGAATCCGAGAAGCAGGCGCGAGCACGCGGGTGGCGACGCTCGTCGCGGACGCGCACGCGCTTCCCTTCGCGCCCAACAGCTTCGACGCCGCCATTGCCGAGTCCGTGCTCGTGTTCTGCGAGCCGACCAGGGTCGCGGCGGAGGTGCGCAGAGTCCTGAAACCGGGTGGTGTCTTCGGCGACAACGAGCTGACTTCTGTCCGTGAGAGCGACTGGCTCTCCGAGGTCTTTTCCGCGCCCGTCTTCGGCATCAGCATCCAGGTTCGCCCGGAAGCTCAGTGGCAGGCAGCCCTCGAGGCGGCCGGGTTTTCAGACGTGTCGTCGACCCTACACCGCTTCAGCCCGTGGCAGCAGTTGCTCAGCCATCTCCAGGTCGACGGCCCGCGCAAGTACTTCGCCAGCATCGTCGCCGCTTTCACCGATCCGGCGGTGAAGGCCATGTTCTGGCGGAAGGATCTCCTCGGCTACACCATCAAGGCATTTCAGTCCCTCCCATACATCCGCTATGGGCTCTACGTGGGCAGGAAGATTCGGGAATGATGAATGGCGAATGATGAATGATGAATGATGAATGAGTGGACCCATTCATCATTCATCATTCATCATTCCCTGGGGAGGACGACCGGTTGCTGGTCCTGACACAGAGCAACGTCCGCGCGGCCATTGGCATGGCCGAGGCCATGGAGCTGGTCGAGCTGGCGCTGGTCGAGCACGCCGCGGGGCGCACGGATATTCCGCTCCGCATTCGCCTCAATGTGCCGGAGGCCCACGCCCGCTGCCTGTTCATGCCGGGCTACCTGCCCGGCCTGCGCAGCCTGGGGCAGAAGATCATCGTCGAGTTTCCGGGCAACGACGCCCTCGGCCTGCCAGTGGTCACCGGCCTGTTCACCCTGCTGGATGAGCGCACCGGGCTGGCGCTGGCGGTGATGGACGCGCTCTACCTCACCGTGCTCCGCACCGGCGCGGTCACCGGTGCGGCGCTCAAGCGGCTCGCCCCGCGCGGCGCGCGGACGGCGGCGCTGCTGGGGCCGGGCGGCCAGGCGCCTGGCCAGCTCCAGGCGCTGCACGCGGTCCTGCCCGGCCTCCAGGACGTGCGCGTCTGGGGCCGGCGGCGCGAGCGCGCGGAGGCGCTGGTCCGCCAGGCGGGCGAGCAGGGCGTCAGCTTGCCCCTGCGCGTGGTCGATAAGGCGGAGGCCGCCGTGCGTGGAGCCGAGATCGTGATTGCCTCGACCTCGGCCCACCAGCCGGTGGTAGAGGACGCCTGGGTCGGACCCGGGGCGCTGGTGTGCGCCATCGGCGCGCCCGGCCCGGACATGCAGGAGGTCGCCTCAGGGGTCGTGGGCCGCGCCGACAAGGTGGTTGCGGACACGCGGGCCGGCGTGCTGGCCGCGTCCGGCGAGTTGCTGAGGCCCATCGCCCAGGGCCTACTGGATCCCGCCCGGGTGTGGGACCTGGGCGCCGTGATCGCCGGCGAGCGCCCGGGACGCGAGCGCGAAGACGAGCTGATCTTCTTCAAGAGCACGGGCTTCGCCGCCCTGGACCTGGCGGTAGGCAAGGAAGTCGTCCGCCGGGCCCGGGCGGCGGGCCTGGGCGTCGACGTCGACCTGCTGGGGTGAGTGATGGCTGCCTTTGATCTCCTGGTCCGTGGCGCTCGGATCGTCGCTCCCGGGCGCGTGTTCCCGGGCTGGCTGGGCCTGCGGGATGGCCGCTTTGCGGCCGTGGAAGAGGGGGTGCCGCCGGCCGACCTGGAGGCCGCGGAGGTACACGACGCGGGCGGGCTGGTGGCGCTGCCCGGCCTGGTGGACTGCCACGCCCACCTGCGCGAGCCCGGGCTGGAGCACAAGGAGGACTTTGCCACGGGCACGGCGGCCGCCGCGGCCGGCGGCGTGGCCACAGTGCTGGTCCAGCCCTTCTCGCGCCCGCCCGTGGCCACGGCGGTCGACCTGGCCCGGCGACGGGCGATCGCGGAGCAGAAGGCCGTGGTCGACTTCGGCCTCCAGGCCGTGGTGGGACCTGCTAACCTGGACGAGCTGCCCGCCCTCCAGGCGGGCGGGGCGATCTCCTTCGAGCTGTTCCTGGCCGATGCCCTGGAGGGCATGGCCATGCCCGACGACGCGGCCCTGCTGCGCGTGCTGGAGGCGGTCGCCGCGGTCGGGGGCCTGGCCGGGGTGTACTGTGAGAGCGAGGCGCTCAAGAACGAGGCGATCCGCCGCCTGGAGCGGGCCGGGCGCGTCGACCCCCAGGCCCACACCCTGTCGCGCCCGCCGGCTGGGGAGGCGCTCGGCGCCGCCCGAGCGGCCCTGCTCGGCCGCCAGGCCGGGGCGCGCGTCCACCTGCGCCAGCTCAGCACCCGTGAGGCGGTGGCCGTCGTCCGCGCCCTGAAGGAGTTGGGCGGCGACCTGACCGCCGAGGTGAACCCGCACCACCTCTGCCTCACCAGCGCCGAGCTGGACCGCCAGGGGCCGTACGCGCGGGTCAACCCGCCCCTGCGCGAGGCGGAGGACGTGGAGGCGCTCTGGGCCGGGCTGCACGACGGCACGCTGGACCTGATCGGCACCGACCACGCGCCCCACGCCCGAGAGGAGAAAGAGAGCGGGCGCGACAACATCTGGCGCGCCCCCACAGGCTTGCCCGGCCTGGAGACCTGGCTGCCGCTGCTGCTCGACGCCGTGGCCCGGGGGCGCCTGGACCTGCTCCAGCTCGCCCGCTGGTGCGCCGAGGCCCCGGCCCGCCGCTTCGGCCTGGGGGGGCGGAAGGGAGCCATCCAGGTGGGCGCCGACGCCGACCTGGCGCTGGTGGACCTCCAGCGGGAGGCGGTGCTGGGCCAGGGGCCGCTCTACACGAAAGCCGGGTATACTCCTTTCCACGGCCGCCGCGTCCGTGGGATCGTGCAGGCCACCTACGTGCGCGGGCGCCAGGTGATGCGCGCTGGGCGCGTCGACCCGGGCGCGCGTGGAGCATTTCTTCGATCGGAGGCACGATGAAGCCGCTGGCACAACGCCCGACCACGATTCGCCGCTCTGGCATCCGCGAGCTGATGGAGCTCGCAGGCCAGATGCAAGGCGTCATCCACCTGGAGGTGGGCGAGCCCGATAGCAACACCGCCGAGCACATCATCGAGGCCGCGGCCCAGGCGGCGCACGCGGGCTTCACCAGGTACACCCCCACCGCCGGCCTGCGCTCGCTGCGCGAGGCGCTGGCGCGCAAGGTGCGCGAGCGCAACGGGCTCGACGTGACCCCGGACCAGATCATCGCCACCCCCGGCGCGGGCTTCGCGGTGACCATCTCGCTGCTCAGCACGCTGGAGGCGGGCGAGGAGGCGCTGGTGCCCGACCCGTGCTGGCCCAACTACCTGTCCGCGCTGCACCTCATCGGCGCCACGGCGGTGCCCTACACGCTCCTGCGCAAGACCGAGTACCTGCCCGACCTGGCCGAGCTGCGCCGCCTGGTCACCCCGCGCACCAAGGTGCTGCTGATCAACACCCCCGGCAACCCGACCGGCGCGGTCTTCCCCGGCGAGATGGTCCAGGCGCTGGTCGAGTTCGCCGCCGAGCACGACCTCTACCTGATCTCCGACGAGGTGTACGAGGAGTTCGTCTTCGAGGGCGAGCACGTCCCGGCCGCCACCTTCGACCGCGATGGGCGGGTGATCACGGTGTTTGGGTTCTCCAAGACCTACGCCATGACCGGCTGGCGCCTGGGCTACGTGGTTGCCAGCCCGCAGATAGCCCCGCTGCTGGCGCGGGTGGCCGAGCCGCTGGTCTCCTGTCCCTCGTCACTCAGCCAGAAGGCGGCGGAGGCCGCGCTGCAAGGGCCCCAGGACCAGGTGGCGCGCCAGCGCGAGGCCTACCGCGCCCGCCGCGACGCCGCGGTGCGCATCCTCGGCCCAGCCGGCCTGCTGGCCGCGGTGCCCCACGGCGCCTTCTATGCGCTGGTCGACGTCTCGTCGATCAGCGACGACTCGGCCGCCCTGGCGCGGCAACTGCTCCAGGAGCAGCGGGTGGCGACGGCGCCCGGGGATACCTTTGGGCGCCAGGGCGTCGGCCTGCTGCGCCTTTCCCTGGCCACGGAGCAATCGCTGTTGGAGGAAGGCTGCCGCCGCATCGTGCAGTTCGTCCAGCAGCACCGCCGCATCCCAGTGGAGGTCGCCCCCCGTGTCTGAGAGCCGCGCGTCCGGGGACCGTTTCGCGGTCGAGCTCGACCCCGCCATGCTGCAGCGCCACATCGACGAACTGGGCGCCATCGGCGCCCTTGCAGAGGGCGGCCTCTACCGGGGTGTGTACACGCCCGCCTGGGCGGAGGCCATGGCGCTGGTGCAGGGCTGGCTGGAGGCGCTGGGGCTGGAGACCCGCCGCGACGCGGTGGGCAATCTCTTCGGGCGACTGCCCGGGACCGAGAGCCAGCGGGCAGTGCTGAGCGGCTCGCACATCGATACGGTCAGGCAGGGCGGCAAGTACGACGGGGCGCTGGGCATCCACGCCGCTATCGCCGCCATCGGGGCGCTCAAGGCCGCCTACGGCCGGCCCAGGAAGCACCTGGAGGTGTACGTCATCTGCGAGGAGGAGGGTAGCCGCTTCCACGCCAGCTTCTGGGGCTCCCGGGCGCTCAATGGACGCATCGCTCCCCACGAGGCGGACAGCCTCCAGGACGCCGATGGGGTGGCCATCGGCCAGGCGATGCGCGAGCGCGGGCTCGACTCCTCGGCCATCCCCAGCGCGAAGCGGGACGACGTGGACGCCTTCATCGAGCTGCACATCGAGCAGGGCCGCATCCTGGACGACGAGGGCTACGACGCGGGCGTCGTCCACACCATCACCGGCCTGCGCCAACTCCGGGTGCGGGTGGGCGGACGCCAGGACCACGCGGGCACGACGCCGATGGACCTGCGGCGCGACGCACTGGCGGGCGCGGTCGAGATGATCGCTCGCCTCACCGGCGCCGCCGAGGCCATGGGCCGCCCGGCGGTGGCCACCGTTGGGAGCATCGCCGTCGCCCCGGGCGCCACCAACGTGGTCCCGGCGAGCTGCACCTTCACCATCGACACTCGCCATTCCGACCCGGGCAAGCGGCTGGAGCTGCTGGCGGCCATCGAGCGCCACCTCCAGGAGGTGGCCGCGCGGCGGGGGCTGGAGCTGGAGGTCCAGCAACTCATCGAGCACCATCCCGTGCCGATGACCCCGGCTATCCGCGACCTGGTCGAGGCCTGCGCGCAGGCGGAGGGCCTGCGCTACCTGTCCATGCCCAGCGGCGCCGGGCACGACAGCCAGATCATGGCCCAGCACGTCCCTACGGGGATGGTCTTCGTCCCCAGCGTCGACGGGCGCAGCCACACGCCGGCGGAGTACACGCCGGTCGAGCGCAGCGTGCCCGGCGTCCGCGTCCTGGCGCGGGCGCTCTACCGATTGGCCTATTGATGTGACCGGGCAGGAGGGGCGAAGCAAGCGCCGTAGCAGGGGCTCGCGGCGCGGTGGGGGGACGTGAAGCCGGTGACCTGGCAGGAGGGGCGAAGCAAGCGCCGTAGCGGCGCCTGCTTCGCCCCTCCTGCCAGGAATTCGCTCTCGTCGCCGCGGTGGTGCGGTAAAGTAGCTGTTGACAGCAGGAGGGTGATTGGGTTTTGGAGGCTTGGAGAGGTCCGCCCTTCGACCTCCAACCTCCAACCTCCAGCCTCCAGCCTCCAAACCTAACAAACCCGAGGTGTCCTTGTGAGCCAGCCAGAACCGTTTCAGGAGCCGTTCCTGCGCATCACCGTGGAGGAGGCCAAGCGCCTGATGGACAACGGGACGGTCACGGTGGTCGACGTGCGCGAGCACTGGGAGCACGCCAACGACCACATCCCCAACTCCACGCTTGTCCCCCTGGCCCGCATTCTCTCCCGCCCCCAGGAGGCCATTCAGAACGACCACGTGATCTTCTACTGCGAGGTCGGCCAGCGCAGCGCGGTGGCAGCCGAGATCGCCGCCTCCCTGGGCTTCAAGAACATCTACAACATGGAGGGCGGCATGACCGCCTGGCGGAAGAAGGGCCTGCCCGTCGAGAAGGAGTAGGTTCTCTGGCACTTCGTCGCGGTATGCCAGCCTGCGGGTGTGACCAGTTTCTGTGCCGGCGGTCGCTGAGCTGCAGGGGGCAACGGCTCGGTCACCCCGCCGCCCTCCCTCGAAGGGGGCGACGGCTCTGTCCCCCCGCCGCCCTCCCTCGTCGGGGGCGACGGCTCTGTCGCCCCGCCGCCCTCCCTCGTAGGG
>JACQUR010000346.1 GCA_016210245.1 Chloroflexota bacterium | reverse complement strand
GTTATACGCCGCGGGGACTCGCCAAGACGCGGGCTGGGCCTGGTGGTGGGGCGGGCGTCTCTGCCCGCCCGTGCTCACTGGCGGGCAGAGACGCCCGCCCCACCGGAAGAGGGTCGACTGCCCCGCTACTGGCCACTACGCCGCGCGGTCGCCCCGGCCACCAGGGTGGAATAGCTCGGAGCGGAGCACGCCCGGCAGGCGCCACACCAGGTGCTCGCCCCCGTCGATCAGCCCCAGCCGCAGGCGCCAGACCATAATCATGGCCTCCAGGACGATGTGGGGCGACATCTTGGAGGCCCCGGTGCGCCGGTCCACGAACAGGATGGGCACTTCCTTGATCTGCCGCCCCTGCTCGTAGCAGCGGTAGGTCACCTCGATCTGGAACGAGTAGCCATTGGAGCGGATAGCGTCCAGCTCCAGCGCCTCCAGGGCCTGGCGGCGGAAGCCCTTGAAGCCGCTGGTGAGGTCGTGGACGGGCACGCCCAGGATAGTGCGGGCGTAGAGCGAACCGCCCCGGCTCAACGCCCGGCGCCAGAGCGGCCAGTGGCGCGCGCCGCCATGGTCGACGTAGCGCGAGCCGATGGCCAGGTCAGCGCTCTCCAGGGCGTCTCGCAGGCGGGGCAAGTCGCGCGGGTCGTGGGAGAAATCGGCGTCCATCTGGAAGACGCGCTCGTGTCCGCGCTCTAGGGCGGCCTTGAAGCCCTGGACGTAGGCGCTGCCCAGGCCTAGCTTGGCCCCGCGGTGGAGCACGCTGACCCGGGAGGGGAAGCGTTGGGCCAGCGCGTCGGCCACCTCGCCCGTCCCATCGGGCGAGCCGTCGTCCACCACCAGCAGGTCGAACGGCCCCTGGCGCAGCACCGCCTCCGCCAGCGGCTCCAGGTTCTGGCGCTCGTTGTAGGTGGGAACAATGACCAGGCCGCGGGTGCTCGTGCCCATCTCACTCCTCGCCTTCAGGCTCTGAGGCCCGCATCCACCATCGGTCGCGGCCACCCGCTGCCGGCTGCCCACTGTCTGCTGCCGGCTGCCGACGGCCGTCAGCCGACTCCGGCTCCACTCCCCACACCCGCTCGCCGTCGCGGTAAAGGGTCACGTGGTCCCAGTCGCCCAGCTCGCCGTCCGGCTTGAAGCTGAAGTCGTTGCTCTGGCGGTAGGGCGACCAGTCCGACTTGTGGACGCGGACCAGGATGTCACCGCCGGCGGTGTACGGCTGGAGCGCGCCGGCCGCGTCGGTGAAGGTCAGCTTCACATAGGCCAGCCCCCGCTCATCCTGAGCTGGTCGAAGGTCCTTCGACCAGTTCAGGATGAGCGGACCGGCGGGCTCGATCTCCGCCTGCACGTTCCTGGTGCCCACGGCCGCGTAGTCGACCTCCACCTGCTGAGTGCTGGCCCCCAGGAGCTCGGGCGTGAACCAGTAGCGCAGCTCCAGGTCGCGCAGCTTGACCGGCTCCGGCCCGTCGTTCACCACCTGGACGACGAACCCGAGGGTGCTGCTCTGCTCGTCGACGATCGAGGAGCGCACCTTCGCCACCAGGCGGCCCCCGGACGCCTCGGACCCCTCCGCGCTGCCACTGGCCGGGGGCGCAGCGGCGTAGGCGCGGTAGAGCTGAGCCTTCTGCCCCAGCACCGTCTGCCAGTCGTCGCCCAGCAGGCCGCCGGTGTCGTCGGAGTTGGGGTTGAGCGACCAGTTGATCCAGCCTATGCCGTAGCGGTGCAGGTAGTCCATCAAGGTCTGCTGCCACTTCCCGTCGGCGTCGTCGCCCGCGGACCGAGCGCCAAACTCTCCAAGCACGACGGGTGCCAGCCCCTCGCGCGCCACGTAGCCCCAGTGGGCATTCCAGACCAGGGGCAGGTTGCGCGGGAAGTCGGCTGCCTGGAACCAGCTCTGAGGGTACACGCTGGGCCCGTAGAGGTGGGGGGAGTAGACCAGGCGGCCGGGCACCTGGAGGCGGATGGGAGCGTCACGCACGCCCCGCAGGTTGCCGCCCCACCAGTACCAGTCGTCGCCGTAGCGCTCCACACCCTGGACGAAGACCAGCAGGTACGGGTTGGCCTCCAGGATGGCGTTGCCCGCCCGCTCGGCCGCCAGGCGCCAGTCGGTGGCCAGATCCCCGCTGCCCCAGGTGGCGGCGCCGCGGGGCTCGTTGTGCAGGTCCACCCCGATCACCGTGTCGTGGCCCCGGTAGCGCTGCGCCAGCTTCACCCAGTCGGCGATCCAGCGCTCTTCCGACACCGCGGGCGTGTACCACAGCTCGGACTGGCCCTCCGGGGTGGGGCGGTGGCGATCCAGGATCACCTTCAGGCCGCGCTCTGCCGCCCCGTCGACCAGCATATCCAGCACCTCCAGGCTGGTCTTGCCCTCCAGGTCCGGGTTGAGCTCGTAGTCGATGCCGGACGGCATCCGCCCCTCCACCAGCGCCTCGTTGCTGAAGGGCAGGCGGATGGTGTTGAAGCCGAGCAGAGCGACCTGGTCGAGCACGGCCCGCCAGTTGCGCGCCCACAGGCCGTGGGGGACGTAGCTCTCGGTCTCCATCCCGAACCAGTTCACTCCCACGATCTGCACCACCGCGCCGTCCGCGTCCGCGAGGCGCCCCCGACAGGTGTGGTAGTAGCTGGACGGTCGGCCATCGGGCCGAGGCGGCGAAGGCGGGAGGTGGGCCGGGTCGGCACGGCACTCCTGGAGCACCGCCGGTCGGGCCAGGACGTCGGCCACCGGGCGCAGCGCGTCGCGGGCGAACTGCTCGGCCGCCTCGCGATCATCCGCGCTCAGCGCCGAACCCAGGGCCACGTCGAGCGCGACCAGCGCCAGCACCGCCAGGGCGACGAGGTGGCGCCAGGTCGGCCTCATTCGGATGCCTCCGCCGACTGGAGTGCTGAGTCCTGAGTCCTGAGTGCTGAGTCCTGAGTCCTGAGTGCTGAGTCCTGAGTGCTGAGTCCTGAGT
>JACQUR010000350.1 GCA_016210245.1 Chloroflexota bacterium | reverse complement strand
AGGCCAACCACCTGCCCTCCCTGGCCACCCTGATCGAGCGCCGCGCCCAGGACCTGCGCCTCAGCGCCTCGTGGGGCTTCGGCTAACTCCTCCCCCGAGGTATTGAGCAGATACGCTGACGGCTGACCACTAGCGGCTTTGCTAGCGGCTTTGCTTATAATGTGCGCAGGAGCTAGAGCGGTTCTCGGCAAGGTCGGGCCTAGCCGGGTCCCCCGAGGCCCAGCGCGGGGTCGTAGGGGCGACCCGGTGGGTCGCCCTGGCGGCTGGGTTTCCCTGGCCCCTGACACCCGCAGGCGTCCGGGCGTGGGGTTATCGGGGCTGCCCCCTGTGGCCGCCCGCGCTGCGCACCCGGCGACGAGCTCGGGCACGGTGCGAATCGCCCGAGGTACCCCCCCCTGGTCGGGGTCGATGACGATGTAGGAGAGTGGGTTTGGGAAGCGTTGTCAAGAAGCGTCGGAAGAAGATCGCCCGCCACAAGTACCGCAAGCGCCTCAAGCGCGAGCGCTTCAAGCGCCGCCGCTAGCGCCCGGGAGCGCTCACTGTGCGTCATGCGTAAAGCGTACTGCGTAAGATGTAATGCCAGGACCACACGTTGGATCTTACGTAGTACGTTTTACGCATTACGCACCGCGCATCACGTCGTATCTGCTCAATAATCCGGGGGAGCGCGAAGGCCTCTTGGCGGAATCACTGGGCTCCCGGGCCGTCGCAGGGGCGTCCACCCCGGATTATTGAGCAGATACATTCTAACCTGCATGCGCAGGCGCTGACCTGGCTGGCCCACGCGCGGAGAGAGGGAGAGAGGGCGCTACTCCACCTGCAGGGTGGCCACCATGCCGGCCTGGTAGTGGCCGGGCACGTTGCAGATGAGGACGTAGGTCCCGGGCGCCAGGTCGAAGGTGTCCGCCCCGGTTGTGCCGGCTTCCAGGTCCTCGATTTCTCCAACGCCCTCCCCGGCCGCGTCCTCGTCGACCCTGGTGCCATCGGCTTGCAGGGGCAGGGCGTCGGGCGCCAGGTCGGTGCGCAGCAGCACCAGCTCGTGCTCCAACTGCCCCTGGTTGGTAGCCTGGATGGTGACCGCGCCGGCCGAGACCGTGGCGACGCTGGGCGCCACAGCCCACTCGCTCAACGCGATCTGCACCGCGCCCGGGTCCGCCGCCTCCGCCTCCGCCGAGGCGATCCTCACCTCCCGGCATCCGACCAGCGCCAGGGCCAGGCCGAATCCCAGCAGCGGGAGCACTTTCTGCCATTGCATCGTTCCGCCTCCTCAATGGTTGTCGCGCCGTTTTCCTGGCGCGCCCCAACCATACCCGGGCGGGCACGGCGCAGCCATCGGCCGGCTGCCTGAACCTGGGCGCGCAAACCACCCGATTCCCGGGTAGGGCATTTGGGGGATGCGCGGACGGTGGCTCAGGCTTCGCCGTCGACCAGCCCTTTGCGGAGGGCGTACTTGATCAACTCGGCCTTGCGGTGCAGGTTGAGCTTCTCCATGATGTGGTCGCGATGGGTCTGGACGGTGTGGGGGCTGATGTAGAGCGCCTGCGCGATCTCGGCGCTGGTCTTGCCCTGGGCGATCAGCCGCAAGACCTCCCGCTCCCGATCGGTCAGGGCGTCGAAGCTGGTGCCATCCTCTCCGCTCTCCACCCGGCGCAGGTAGTCGGCCAGCAGCTTCTTGGTGACCGTCGGGTACAGGTAGACCTCGCCGCGCGCCACGGCGCGCAGGCCGGCCAGCAGGTCCTGGACATCGGCGCCCTTCAGGATGTAGCCAGCCGCCCCGACCCGCAAGGCCTGGAACAGGTAGTCCTCGCGGTCGTGCATAGTCAGCACCAGCACCTGGACGCTCGCGAATTGCTTCTTGATCGCCCTGGTCGTGTCCAGCCCGTTGCCGTCGGGCATGCCGATGTCCATCAGCACCACGTCCGGCTGGGTCTGGCCAGCCAGGTGCAGCGTCTCCTGGCCGCCGCCCGCCTCACCTACCACCTCCATGTCTTCCTGCGCGTTGAGCAGGCCCACGATCCCGCGGCGGATGAGGGTATGGTCGTCGGCCACCAGGATCCGGATCTTCCGCATCTAGCTCGCCTCCTCGACAATAGGGATCTCGACGGAAACCGCCGTACCTCTTCCGGGCTCCGAGTGGATCTCCAGCCGCCCGTTGAGCAGCCCGACCCGCTCCTGCATCCCCAGCAGCCCGACGTGCTGCACCGGCAGCCCGGGCCCGAGCACGCGGTCGACAGCGAAGCCCTGGCCGTCGTCGCTGACGAGTACGTGGGCGACCGCGCCGCGGAAGGTCAGCCGAATGTGGGCGTGGCTGGCGTTGGCGCGCTTGGCAATGTTGGTGACCGCTTCCTGAATGATGCGGAAGAGGGACACCTCCAGGTGCTTGGGCAGGCGCGCGGCCGGCTGCTCCACCTCGACGGTCGCCGCGACGCCCCGGTCCTCCAGGTGGGTTTCGACATACCAGCGGATGGCCGGCGCCAGCCCGAGATCGTCCAGGGCCATGGGCCGCAGGTCGAGAATCAAGCGGCGCGTCTCCTCCAGCAGGCGAGCCGCGATGGCCTTGGCCTCCGCGAGCTGCTCGGCGGTCTGGGGGAGCGTGCCGTCCAGGCTGTCGCGGGCGCGATCGAGCGCGATGGTCAGGGCCCCCAGGGTCTGAGCCGTCTCGTCGTGCAGCTCGCGGGCCAGTCGGGCGCGCTCCTCCTCCTGGGCGGAGATGACCTTCTGCAGCAGCTCGCCCAGGCGGGCCGTGCGCTCCCTGACCTGTGACTCCAGGGCGCGATTGGTGTCCTCCAACTGGCGGTAGGCCGTGCGGAGCTGCTGGCGCATGGTTTCCAGGCTCTCGGCGAGCTGGCCCACCTCGTCCTGAGCCCGGATGTGGATGGGGCTCTCCAGGTCGCCCCGGGCCATGCCCTGGGCTGCGCCGGTCAGCTCCTGGGTTGGCTTGACCACGCGCCCGGTCGTCACCCAGGCGACCGCCAGCGTGGCCAGGAACCCTGCCGTCGTCAGGAGCACCAGCCGCTGCTCCACCTGCATGGGCAAAGCCAGCGCGACATCGACGGCCTGCTCGAGCACCAGCGAGAAGCGGGACGAGCCGAGCGGCACCACGGCCATGACGTGGGGCTCGAAGTCCTCGCCCGGGCCAGGGCGATGGAGCAGCGTGGCCGCCTGCTGCTGGCCCCCCAGCCCCTGGATCACCCTGAAATGGTGGCTGATGCTCCCCGTGGGCTCCTCCTCGCCGCCCAGGCCAAGGACGACGTGCCCGTCCGGGCCGAGCACTTCCAGGTGATACCGAGCGGCAGGATCGGCCAACTGCGGGGGCAGCAGCGGCTGCCTGGCCCCGCTGGACGGGTTGAGACTCGGTGCCTCGGGAGAGACGCCAACCTCGGAGGCCAGGTGTACCGCCACGAGCCGGCTTGTGGGGCTGGCCGGCTCTCCCAACCGGAGGGCGAGGGTTGCGAAGGGGACGTCGCCCGGCCCGCCGTCCGCAGCCGGCAGCAGGGCGAAGTCGCCCTCCCCCAGGCCGGCGGCTGCCGCCGTGATCGCCCCCTGTGCCGCGTTCGGCTCGGCTGCCGGGCGGCCGGCCGCGGCCATCACCGCTCCGTCGGGCGCCAGCAGCCACAGGCCGGTGACGTGGAAGAAGTGGAACGGGTCGGTGTTGGCCAGGTGGAGCAGCAGCGCCCGGGCGGTCGCCTGGCGCCGCCCGGGCTCGTCCGCGAGCAGGCCAGCCCGCTCCTCCTGGACGTCGGCGGCGACATGGCGGAAGTCGCTCTCGAACATGCTGGCCAGCGTGTAGGCCCGCGTCAGGCGCTCCTCGTAGACCAGTTGCGTGGCCTGCTCGATGGATTGGAGCCCCAGCAGGGCGAAGCTACCAAACATGAGCACCAGTCCCAGCGTCACGTAGAGCATGATCCGCTGGCGGATGCCGAGGTGCTGGAAGCGGACCCAGCGGCCGAAGGCTCGGCAGCCAGTGGATGGGCCGGCAGACTCGAGAGCCATCTCGCACCGTGACTGGATCGGTCTCATACAAGCATACGATAGAGGGGGGGCCAGGCGCACCCAAAGACGAGGGACCGGGTGCGGGTCACGATTTTGCGCGTGAAGCGTGGGCCTGCCTGGGAGCGCAGACCTCCTGTCTGCGCGGGCGAGCCGTACGCCCCCCCGTGGCCCACCGACTCCTGGCGAGCCCGCCCGGCCCCCGCAGCCGCCCGCGGGCGAGGCGTCGCCCAGCCAGGGCGCCGGCGCTCCCCGCGGCGCTCCCGGCCGCAGCCTCGCCCGCCAGGCTCCCCAGGCCCCGCCCACGGCCTGGCCCGGGCGTCCGCGCCGAGCGGTCCGGCTCGCACCGTCCCGCCGAGCGACGCCGGCTCGCCTGCGGGGATGCGGTGGCCCTGCGGCGCGCGGGCGGGAGCGCCAGGGGCCGGTCGGCCACGGGGCGCGGAGCGACCGCCGCGGAATCGGACGGTGCGGACCGTGTGCGGGCCGGTGTCATTTGAGCGGCCCTGGTACCACTGTCGCCCCTGCCAGCACGGCTGGAGCCCGACCGAACAGCGGTTGGCCCTGGGCGAGGGGCAGCGGCTGAGCGTTGGGCTGCACCAGTGGGTGGCCAAGTTGGGCGCGACCACCGACCGCTTCCAGGCAGCCAAGCGGCTGCTGGCGGACCTGACCGGCTGGGAGGTGACGCGGGAAACGGTGCGCCAGAAGAGTGAGGCGCTGGGCCAGCACCTGGAAACGGCGCAGCAGGCGGCGATCCGGCACGTAGAACGGGAGCAGGAGCCGGCGGAGGCGGTGGACAAGGCGCCGTGCGCGCCCACAATCACCCGGACCTGGTATGAGGTGGGGGCGCGGCAATGCATTGCCGCGCCCCCACCTCAGAACGAGCTAGCGGGTCCGGCGCTGCTGGCTTCTGGGCTGCTGGGTCTCGGGCTGCGGCTGAGTTCGGGTCTGCTCAACCTCAGGGCGTACCTGGCCCTCGATCTGCGGGCGAGCCCCGGAGATCTGGATCTTGTGGGGCCGGGCCCACTCCGGCTTGGGCAGGCGGACGTTCAACATGCCGTGCTCGAACCGCGCCTCGGCCTGCTCGGGCTCGACCTCGGTTGGCAGCTCGAACGTGTACTCGACCGCCGGCTCTCGCTCGCGGAGCAGGGAGCGTGGGGCTTGCGTCGTCTCCGGCTGCTCCTGCTTCGTGGCGCAGATGCGCAGCAGGTCGCCCTCGACCGTGATGTCCACCTCCTCCGGGCGGAAGCCCGGCAGGGCCGCCTCCACCCAGTAGCTGTCCTCCGTCTCGAAGAAGTCCGCTTCCGGCCGTCGGGTCGGGAAGCGGGTTGCGGGCGACGGGATGAGGCTCTCGCTCATCAGGGAATGCATAGCCTGGCGGAGCATCTGCGCTTCGCGCCACGGCTGCCAAAGCTCGATCGCCATGCTCAAGTACCTCCGATGCCACCCCTGCTGGGGCGGTCCGTGGAAGCAGCCGCAAGGTGTGTGCCGGGTGGCCAGTAGTCACTGGCTACTGACTCCTACTCATACGTCGAACTGGCCCGAGCGGTGAGCGCATCCCGCACTCGCCACAGCTCGGGGAACAGGCTGCGGTGGATGCTCCGTTCCAGCGCCTCCACCTGGACGCCCCCGGTGCCGATCACGCTGGTGCCGATCATCCGCTGGGCCAGCTTGTAGTGGTGGTAGCGGAAGGACTGCACGGTCTCGTCCAGGTCCACCAGGGCCTCGGCGAGCTCGTGGAGCAGAGGGTGGTCGTAGCGGCGCGTGTAAACCTCTGGCAGGGCGAGGCCGGCGTGCTGGCGCAGCGCCTCGAAATGGTCCCACACCTGGTGGCCGAGCCGCAGGAGGTTGGGGAAGGAGGGCGATTGCAGGCCGCTCCCACCGCTGAGCTTGCGGCGGATGCCGTGGTAGTCCCAGGCAGACATGGTTTCCATCAGCTCGAGCTGGCGGACGACGAGCCTCCCCGCCAGGACGACGCGGCGCAGCAACCGCAGCGCCTCCGGCGCGCGCTCGTGCGCCAGTAAGGCCAGGACGGTAGTCAACTCGAAGCTCATCAGGTTCATCCATAGCTCGCAGGCCTGGTGGACGGTCCGAAAGAGGAACTCGTCGTGGTGGCCCAGCGGCGGCCTGGGAAGCTGCAATTGGTAGAGGGCCTGAGTTTCCAGGTACCGCTCGTAGACGGTCTCCCCTGTGCCCGGGGGTTGGAAGGCTACCTCCACCAGGGGAGCCCACGGATCCTCAGGGCCGAACGACGTGCCTCCGTCCACCGGCTGCTCGTTGGCTGGCCGGTCGACCGGCTGGCGCTCGTCGCGCGCTTGCTGCGGCATCGTTGCCCACCTCCTTCGCCAGCGCTGGCGCAGGCCAGGCCCTCTCTGCACCCTCCGTTCCAATGAGGTCGGGGCCGCAGCTTGGAGGTTGAAGGTTGGTTGGCCATACAACCATCAACCTCCAATCAGCGGCCCCGACCTCATTGGAACCGGGGGTGCAGAGAGGGCCAGGCCGGCGCCAGCCCAGGCGACGGAGGT
>JACQUR010000356.1 GCA_016210245.1 Chloroflexota bacterium | reverse complement strand
GTCTCTGCCCGCCCGTGGCTCGGTGGCGCGGACTGGCGGGCGAGGACTGGTGGGGCGCGCGTCTCTGGCCGCCCGTGGCCTGGTGGCGCGGACAGGCGGGCCAGGACTGGTGGGACGGGCGTCTCTGCCCGCCCGTGGCCCGGTGGCGCGGACGAGCGGGCCAGGACTGGTGGGGCGGGCGTCTCTGCCCGCCCGTGGCCCGGTGGCGTGGACGAGCGGGCCAGGACTGGTGGGGCGGGCGTCTCTGCCCGCCCGTGGCCCGGTGGCGCGGACGAACGGGCAGAGACGCCCGCCCCCCCGGGTTTGGCTCAGCCTCGCCGACAATTGATCGAGTCCCGGCCCGGCCGTGAGCGCCAGCAGCGCCAGGCCGGGGGCTTGCAGCGCGGCCGAGGCGTGGAGGCCGAACTGGAGGCCATAGAGCGCCGCCGCCGCACCCAGGCGCCAGGTCCGGCGGTCCTCACGCCAGCGCAGCAGGAGCAGCAGCTCGAGGGCGAGGGCGGCGGTGTTGAGGGTATAGGGGGTGGCGATGATGGCCTCGGACCACTGGGGAGCGCTGTAGGCGAACAGCAGCGCGGCCACGAGAGCGGGCAGGCGGGCGCGGACCAGGGTCCAGACGAGCTGGGCGAGCAGGGCCACGGTGAGGCTGGCCGCCAGGGCACTGAGCAGGTTCAGGCGGTAGGCGGGGTCACCAAGGGGCAGAAGCTGGAAGAGGTGGGCAAGCAGCAGGTAGGTGGGATAGCCCGGGTTGTGGACGAGGCCCAGGTCCCAGGCCCCGGCCGCGAACTCGGCCACGTCAAAGGTATGGACGGTGGGGTGCAGCGTGCGCCAGTAGGGCACGAAAGCGGCGACGAGGACGAGGGCGGGCCAGTGGAACAAGACAGCAGGCTGCGTGAGGGAACGGATGGCTGCCAACGGATTCTGGGCACGGATTGAACGGATTAGGAACGGCATAGAGTTGCCTAATCTGCCACAGCACCCGCTAACAGCAACGTGCTCACTCCAATCCGTTCAATCCGCTCTCGAAATCCGTTGACAGTTGTCCATGCCCCTGCGGGGGCACCAGCGCGGGGATGAAAACCCATTTTCACAGCAGTTATCCCCGCGGCGCGCCGCGACCATCCCGGATGAAAACGCATTTTCAACCTAGCAATCTGTTCCCTCCTGCGCCCAGAGGCGCCACGCCATGATAGCATCAGGGGTCGAGAGCCGAGGGTCGGGGAGACGCGGGGACATGGGGACGCGGGGACGCGGAGACGCGGGGATAAGAGGCTGCATGCCGCTCCCCGCGTCTCCGTGTCCCCATGTCCCCGCGTCTGAACAAGCGTCCTGGCTCCCGGGCGCCGTGCTCGCCGCCACGCTGTGCCTGATCCCCAATGCCACCCGATGGGTGGTGGTGGCTCCACCCGGGGGCGACCCGCGGCTCGTGTTCCCGGAGTTCGCGGGCCACGTGCTGTACGCCTCCGACCTGGCCCTGGCGGCGCTGGCGGGCGCGCTCGTGGTGCAGGTGCTGCGCGGGGTCCTTCGACAGGCTCAGGATGAGCGGGACGTCCTCACGGGCCCGGTGTTCCTGCTTGGCCTCGTCGCTGCCTGGTCGTTCGCCAGCGCGCTGTGGGCGGAGGCGCCTGCTCGGGCGGTGGAGGCCGGCCTGCGGTGGAGCGAGGCGGTGGTGCTGGCGCTGGCGCTGGCCGTGGGCCTGCTCTCGGTGCGGCACATCAGTTGGACCCTGGGGCTGAGCGCCGGCCTGCAGGGCTGGATCGCCCTGGGGCAGTTCTTGCGCCAGGGGTCGCTGGGCCTGGACGTGCTGGGCGAACTGCACCTCGGCCCGCTCAATCCCAACGTAGCCAGGTGGCCGCTCGAGGCGCACCTCCAACTGCTGTTCGGGTACGGCCTGTCCCCCCATCCCTACGTGCTGGCCGGGTACCTGCTGCTCGGACTCGGCGCCCTGTGGGGACTGCGCCACGCGGGCGAGCCGCTGCGCGAGCCGGTGTGGACGCTGGCGCTGCTCGGCGCGAGCCTGGGTCTGCTGGCCACGTTCTCGCGCGCGGCCTGGCTCGCCGTGGTGGTGATGGCCGGGGCAGCTCTCCTGCTCGGAGCCCGGCCTCGATCAGCCATCCGCCACTGGCGTCCGTTGCTCTTGCCCGCCGCAGGCCTCGCCCTCGCGGCGGCGCTGCTGCTCTCGAGTTCGTCGCTCGGCGTCCTGCTGTGGGCACGCCTCAGCTTGCTCGTGCCGTTCGTGGCGGACGTGGCCGAAGCTCCAGGGGATCTCTTGTCCAGGGGCTTCGCGCTCCTGAACCCATCTGGACGCCCCGCCCTGGCCTGGATGGCCCTCCACCTCTGGCTCGAACGGCCGCTTCTGGGGATCGGCGGCGGCAACTTCGCGCTGGCTGCCCTGGCGCGGTGGCCCGCCTTCACCGACCCGTTCCTGCCGGTCCACAACGTCTGGCTCCTGGCGACGAGCGAGCTTGGCCCGCTGGGACTGGGCCTGGCGGTGGCGCTGGCCGTGGCGCCGCTGGCTGGATGGGTGGCCCGCCGCGGTGGGCACCAGCCCTGGCTGGTGACCTGGACGGTGCTGTGGTGCGGCTTCCTGGTGGTCTGGACCTTCGACTACTACCCCTGGGAAGGCCAGCACGGGCGGTTGCTGATGGCCACGGTGCTCGGACTGTGGATGGCGGCCGCGAGGGAGGGGGTGAGAGACAGAAGGTCGGCACCGAAGCTTCAAGCGCAGGGAGGCGTTTTTCAAGGTTGTGGCAGCACCTGCGGGGATGGATCGTAGGACGCGACGACGCGCCACGACCAGCGCCCGCGCGCCCGGGTGCCCTCGCACGTCGCCTGGAATGGCTCCCATGCCGGTGCCGTGGCGCCAGACCGGGCGGCGACGAGTCGGGCGCGGCCCTCCACCTGCGCCGCGGCGACGCGCTCCACCGCCAGCAGGCGCTCGGCCGGCCCGGCCTCGCGGGCGCTGCTGGCCACCACCCGCACCGACTCGAACGCGCGGCGCACGTCGGCCCCGACCGGCCCCACCGGTTGGCTGGACGAGAAGTACGCCAGGCAGGTTCGGGCCGCCAGCTCCGCGTCCGGGTCGAGCGGGGGTCTGCACGCAACCAGTCCGATGGCCAGCGTCACGCCAAGGGTCAGGGCAAGATGGGCAGTCCCGTCCATGCCTCAAGAACTCCTGGGCGGTACGGTGGCCAGGACGCACGCGAAACAAGGTGTAGGTCTCACTGGCGACGTGATTGGTAGTGAGCGGCGTCCGCGCGGGCGGGCAAGGTAGTCGAGCGCGGCGCCGACTCAGGCTCGAGGTAGATCTGTGAGCAAGGATACAGCATCGCTCCGTCTTTGGGCGGCGTGCGGTGCGATGCTCCCGTACCGAGCCCAGAATCGGAAGGGGGAAGTTGCCGTCCTGAAGGGCGGGCCTGGGGGTTAGGCCCGCCCTTCAGGACGGCAGTCCAGGCCCGGGCGAGCAGTAGTTCCTCCCCCATAAGGATGAAGACCCGGTGCTCTCATCATGTGGACAAGCCGGGCCCTGGTTTGTAAACTGTGTGCGTTCCGCGCCAGGAGAGGCGCACCGCCGCGGTGCCGGCCGCAGCCCGGGGAGACGAGCATGGGCAGGCTTCGAGGGATCGCCCGCCAGCCAGGCGTGGTCCTGTGCGGACTGAGCCTCGTGCTGATCGGCCTGGTCGCCACGCCCGTCTCCGCCAGCACCTCTACTCCTGCTGAGGTGCCCTCCGACTACGCCATTCCCGGCGGTCGCTTCTACACGCAGACGGGTGGGGGCAAGGGAGGGTTCGGGGTGCGCGACCTGGCCGGGGTGCGCTTCTGGTCCGAGTACGTGCGCTATGGCGGACCCGAGGCGCTGGGCTACCCCCTCTCGCGGCCCTTCTGGGGGCCGGGCGGCTTCCTCTACCAGGCCTTCCAGCGGGGGCTGCTCCAGTGGCGGCCAGAGGCGGAGCAGGCCCTGCTCGCCAACAACCTGGAGATCATCGAAGCGCACAACCCGGCGCACAACCAGTGGCTCTTCGCCTCCTACTCCATCCCCTACCCCCGCCGCCCCAAGCCAGGCAGCTTCGAGGACGAGGCCGCCGAGCGGCTGAGCTGGCTGACCAACGAGGCGATCAGGGACGCCTTCCTGACCGATCCGGCCACCGGCGAGCCCTGGGACGAGGAGGCCGCGGTGCGCTTCTACGGCCTGCCCCAGTCCGAGCCGCGCCGCGCCGGTCCCTTCATCGTCCAGCGCTTCCAGCGCATCCCGCTGCAGCTCTGGGTCGACCAGGTGCCGGGCATGCCCGCCCCTGGCGCCGTGGTAGGCGTGCTCAGCGGCGAGCTGGTCAGGGAGTGCGGCGCGGTCCCCCGCGACGCCACCATCCCCGAGCCGCCGGTGCCCCCGGCGGAAGGCAGTAGGCAGTAGGCAGTCGGCACTCCCAAACCGACTGCCGACTGCCTACTGCCTACTGGCATAGACCCGGTCGATCTTGGCCGCCATGAAGAAGTCGCTCTCAGTCAGCCCGTTGATCTTGTGGGTCCAGAGATAGACGCGCACCTCGCCCCAGCGCACGTACAGGTCGGGGTGATGCCCCTCTGCCTCGGCGACGGGAGTGATGGCCTGCACAAAGTCCACCGCCTGCAGGAAGTTCTTGAACCGAAACGACTTGATGAGCTTCCGCTGCTCCTCTACCTGCCAGCCCGCGCCGAGCTGGCTCAACAGCGACGCGATCTCTTCGGCCGCCAGCGGCGGCGTGCCGCCGCGGCACGGGACGCACTGCCTGTCCGCGAGGGAGCTGGACATCGTGCCATGCCTCCAGACTCGTGGTCTGTGACTCCTGATTCGTGGGGTGGTATCCGAGCCGTGACCGTGAGGCCCTTCGACAGGCTCAGGATGAGCGGAGCCCGGGCTCCGCACATCCTGACCCTGTCGAAGGGCCTCACGGTCACGGCTCGGATACCACCCCACCAATCACGAGTCACAGACCACCAGACAAGAGGCATGGCACGATGTCCAG
>JACQUR010000036.1 GCA_016210245.1 Chloroflexota bacterium | reverse complement strand
TGACTCGTCGTGTGCCCCCGACTCACCATGCGGTGGGCGGGATGGGCTGGATCCTTCTCTCCCGGAAGGTGTTCTGATTTGAGAGTGCAGAGTGCAGATTGCAATCTGCACTCTGCACTCTCAAATCTGCCTGCCATGCTGTGGCGGCAGTCAACAGTTCACACTACTGGCCCGGCGTGCAGCTCGGGACGCAGGCGCCGTCCAGGACGCGGGCGCGGGCGAGCTGACCCACCAGGTCGACCAGCGTCACCAGCAGCAGGATGGCCACCACCAGGGTGAGGACCTCGTTGTAGCGAAAGAGCTTCATGCTGATGGCGAGCTGAGTGCCGAGGCCGCCGGCGCCCACGAAGCCGAGCACCGTTGCCGCCCGCATGTTGCACTCCCAGCGGAACAGGGTGTAGCTGAGCAGGACGGGCAGGGCCAGCGGCAGGCGGGCGAAGAGCACCACTCCGAGGTCGCTGGCGCCGGTGGCGCGGGCCGCCTCGACGACCCGCTGGTCGACCGACTCGAGCAGCTCGGAGTAGAGCTTGCCGAGCACCCCGGCGCTGTGGGCCGCCAGCGCCAGCACGCCAGGGAAGGGCCCGAGGCCGACTGCCACCACGAAGATCAGCGCCCACACCAGCTCCGGGATGGAGCGGGCCAGGTTGAGCGCCGCACGGGCCAGGCCGTAGACCAGCCAGCGCAGCGCCCAGGCCGGCGTGCCCAGCGCCGCGCGCGAAACCTCCTCCCCGCGCTGGCGCATGGCCAGCAGTCCGAGCGGGAACCCGAGCGCGATGGCCAGCGCGGTGCCGACGACCGAGATCTCGATGGTTTCGAGCACCAGGACGCCGGACGTGCGCAGGAAGGCCGGGTCCAGCTCTGGCGGGAACAGCCCGCCGACGAAGCGGGCGACCGACTTCGTGTTCTCCGGAGTGAAGGGCTCGAGCAGCGAGAAGTGGGTCTGCTGGGCGCTGAGGCCGAAGAGCCCGACCAGCGCGAGCGCCAGCAGCGCGTTGAGCCAGTTGAAGCCGGGTCCGCGAACGTCCTCGAACGCCAGTGGCCGCGGCGCTTCGGTTGGGTGCAGCATTACGAGTCTCCTCTCACGAAGGGGTCGGGGGTTGACAGGACGCGGAGACACGGGGACGCGGGGACGCGGAGAAAGTCCCCGCGTCCCCGCGTCTCCGCGTCTCTGCGTCGCCACCGGGCGGGCCGTCGTAGGTGAGTTCCCCGCGGGCCAGGATGAGGACTCGGGGGCAGTAGTGGCGGGCGAAGTCGGGCTGGTGCAGGCTGACCACCACCGTCACGCCTCGCTCGCGGTTCAAGCGCTGGAACACGTCCATGATCTGGGCAGCAGTGCGCGTGTCCACCGAGGCGATCGGCTCGTCGGCCAGCAGCAGCTCGGGGGGATGGAGCAGGGCCCGGGCCACGGCCACCCGCTGCTGCTGGCCGGCCGACAGGTCGTCGGCTCGCGCGTAGAGCTTGTCGCCAATCTCCAGCTCCTGGAGCACGCGGAAGGCGGCTCGGCGCTCGGCCTCGGCCAGGTGGAAGAGGCCAGGCAGCGCATGCCAGAACGGCGCCTGCCCCAGCCGAGCCAGCAACACGTTGTGGGCGGCCGAGAGCCCGGGCACCAGGTTGTGGTGCTGGTAGACCAGGCCCGTGCGCCGCCGCAGGCGGCGCAGCGCCGGCGCTCGGATGCGGCCCATGTCCTGGCCGAGCACCTGCAGCCGGCCGCCCGTCGGCCGAAGCGCGCCGCCGAGCAGGCGGAAGAAGGTGGTCTTGCCGCTGCCGCTCGGCCCCAGCAAGCCCACCATCTCCCCCGCCTGGATCTCGACGCTCAGCGCGCGCAGGCCAACCACCCCGCCGGGGTACACCTTGGACAGCCCTTCGGCCTGAATAGCTGGTGGCATCGGCTGGCCCTACCGCACCAGGCCCAGTCGAACGGCCTCCACGCGCGCCTGGTCGTAGTCTTTCGCGCTCACCCGCGCGTAGGCCTCGGCCCGCATCAGCTTCAGCAGGTCGGCGTCCTTGATGGCCAGGAACGCGCTGGTGATCTGCTCCACCAGGGCCGGGTCGAGCCTGGCCCGCACGCACCAGGGGTAGCCCTCCACCAGCATCTCCTGGACGATCCGCAGCTTGCTCCTGTCCGCCGTGCCTGCCTCGATCAGCCGGTTCATGATCCGCCGCTCCACGCCGCCAGCGTCGACCGTGCCGTTCTGCACCGCCAGCACGGTCGCGTCGTGCCCGCCGGTGTAGACGAAGAGGCTGGGATTGGTGAAATCGGACAGGCCAGCCTGGTCCAGCATGAGCCGCGGGTAGAGCGAGCCGGAGGTGGAGTTGATGTCGCCGAAGGCGAACTTCTTGCCCTTGATGTCCTCCACCTTCTGGATCGGGCTGTCCGCCCGGGTGATGATGGCGCTGTAGTACCTGGTGGTCTTCGTCTCGCGGTCGACTTCGGTGACGATCGGGTAGAGCTGGGCGCGCCGCTCGGCCTGGAGGTAGGTGAGGCCGCCGAAGTAGGCCAGGTCCAGCTTGTCGCTGGCCAGCGCCTCGACCACGCCCGCGTAGTCGGTCGCCACGAACAGCTCGACCGGCTGGTCGAGCGTCTTGCTGAGGTGCTCCTGGAACGGCTGGTACTGCGCCCTGACCTTGTCCGGCGCCTGGTTGGGAATCACCCCCACGCGGAGGGTCGACGGGCGCTCGGCGCCCACGGCGGGTGTCGCCGCCTGGGGCGGCCGAGCCGACGAGGAGACTGAAGCTGGCGAGGCGGCCGGGACGCAGCCTGCCAGGACGAGTGCGAGCGTGCCGAACGAGGCACCCCGCAGGGTGCGGCGAAGAAACGGAAGCATCTGAAGCCCTCCACTGTTGCGTGGCTCGCCGTCCGTGGCGGCCACGGTGATCGGCTCGCGCCCCTGCGGCGCGGCCCTGGAACAGTGGATCGGGGTGCTAGCCGCGGCGAGGGGACGACGAGCGGATGACGTGCTGTGTAGACGCAGCACCTGCGTCAGCCCGCGAAGGCCCACGGCCCCGTCAGGTCTTGCCGGGGAGCGGTCGGCGCTCCATCTCGTCACCCCCACCAAAGTCGACAGTCGACAGTTCACAGTCGACAGGAGACCAGCGGACTGTGAACTGTGGACTGTGGACTGTCGACTCACTCGGACTGTGAACTGTGGACTGTCGACTGTCGACTCACGCTGGTACTCGCTACGACGAGCGCAGCAGCGCGTGGCGCTGCTCGTAGTTGCGGCGGTAGTACTCCAGGTACTCGCCAGTCTTGAGCTTGCGCCACCACCACTCGTTGCGCTGGTACCAGGCCACGGTCCGCTCCATGGCGGCCTGGAAATCGTGCCGTGGCGCCCAGCCCAGGGCGCGCAGCCTGGTGCTGTCGAGACAGTAGCGGCGATCGTGGCCCGGGCGATCGGCCACGAACTGAAGCAGGCTCTCGGGCTTGCCCAGCAGGGCCAGGATCGTGCGCGCGACGTCCAGGTTCTCGCGCTCGTTGCCGGCCCCGACGTTGTAGGCTTCGCCCGGGGCGCCGCGGCGCAGGACCAGGTCGATGGCCGCGCAGTGATCGTCCACGTACAGCCAATCACGCCGCTGGCGGCCGTCGCCGTAGATCGGGAGCGGCTGGCCATCCAGGGCGTTGGTGGCGAAGAGCGGGACGGCCTTCTCGGGATACTGGTATGGGCCGATAGTGTTGGCGCCCCGGGTGATGAGGCTGGGCAGGCCGTAGGTGACCCAGGAGGCCTGGACCAGCAGCTCGGCGCCGGCCTTGCTGGCGGCGTACGGGCTGCGGGGGGCCAGCTTGTCGTCCTCGCGGGACGAGCCCTGCGGCACGTGGCCGTAGACCTCGTCGGTGCTGATCTGCACGAAGCGCGAGGTCCCGTGCCGGCGGGCGGCCTCGAGCAGCACCCAGGTGCCGCGCACGTCGGTCTGGATGAAGGCGCTGGCGTCCAGGATGGAGCGGTCGACGTGCGTTTCGGCGGCGAAGTTCAGCACCGCGTCCACGCCCGGCACCAGGCGCTCGACCAGCGCCTCGTCGTTGATGTCCCCCTGGTAAAAGGAGCAGCGCCCGGAGTCCTGGACGCGCAGCAGGTTGTCCAGGTTGCCGGCGTAGGTGAGCTTGTCCAGCACCACCACCCGGTCATCGGGGTAGTGGTCGAGCACGTACTGGACGAAGTTGCTGCCGATGAAGCCCGCTCCGCCCGTGACCAGCAGCTTCATACCGTCACGGCCTCTCTGGAGGGAGCGTTCACCACGGAGACACGGAGACACGGAGATTGTAGATTTGAGCGTGCAGAGTGCAGATTTCCAATCTGCACTCTGCCATCGCCAATCTGCACTCCAGGGAGGTTCATACCGCGACCGCCTCTCGAGCTGGTTCGGGCTGGGCGGTGCCGCGCTGGGCGACGAAGTTGATGGCGCTCAGGTAGGCCTCGATCGACTCGCCCGCGTCGCCCCACCAGCCGTCGATGACGTCGAACTCCATCTCGTGGCGATCGATGTAGGCGTTGTTGACGTCCGTGATCTCCAGCTCACCTCGGCCCGAGGGCTTCTGGCGGCGGACGACATCGAACACGCTGGAGTCGTACATGTAGACGCCGATCACGGCGTAGGGTGAGGGTGGCGTGGCCGGCTTCTCGCGGATGAAGAGCAGGCGGCCGTGCTCGATGATGGGCACCCCCAGGTGAGACAGGTGGCGCTGGTCCTCCATCTCCTTCAGCAGGATCCTGGCGCCCCGCTCCTGGGCGGCGAAGCGCTCGACGTAGGGGGCGATGCTGCGCTCCAGGATGTTATCGCCCAGGATCACCACGCACTTGTCGCCATCGACGAAGTCCTCGGCCAGCCCCAACGCCTCGGCGATGCCCCCCGCCTGCTCCTGGTAGCCGTACTGGAGGTGGCGCAGGCCGAACTCGCGGCCCCGGCCCAGCAGGCGCAGGAAGTCGCCGGCGTTGTAGCCGCCGGTGACAATCATGATATCGCGGATGCCCGCCTCGACCAGGGTCTGAATGGGATAGTAGATCATGGGCTTGTCGTAGACGGGCAACAGGTGCTTGTTGGTGATGCGGGTTAGCGGATAGAGCCGCGTTCCAGTTCCTCCCGCCAGGACCACGCCTTTCATGTCGAACCTCCGAGTCGACAGTTGACAGTTGACAGGAGACAGTTAACAGGGCAGCCTTAACTGTTAACTGTCGACTGTCAACTGTCAACTCTGGTAGTAGCGGTAGAGCGACTTGTCCACGCGCACGTTGTTCAACACCACGCCCAGGATGCGGGCGTTCACCTTCTCCAGTTGCGCCCTGGCCCGCCGCGCCAGGTCGCGGCGGGTCTTGCCGGCGCTGACTACCCACAGCACGCCGTCCACGCGCGAGGCGAGCACCACCGCGTCGGTGACGGCCGCCACGGGCGGCGAGTCGAGCAGCACCAGGTCGGCCTGGCTGGCGAGGACCTCCAGCACCCGCACCGCGCGCTGGGAGCCGAGCAGCTCGGAGGGGTTGGGCGGCAGCGCCCCCGCGGCCAGCAGGCGCAGCCCTTTGACCGCCGTCTGCTGCAAGGGCAGCGGGGTACCGTCGTCGGCCAGGACGGCGTCGGTGAAGCCCGGGCGGGCGACCAGGCCGAACAGCTCGTGCAGGCAGGGGCGGCGGAGGTCGCAATCAACGGCCACCACCTGGAGCCCCGCCTCGGCCATAGTGACGGCCAGGTTCGCCAGGACCGTCGACTTGCCCTCCTGCGGACCGGTGCTGGTGACCTGCAGGGTCTTGAGGGCGCGGTCCAGGCTGGAGAACTGGATGCTCGTGCGCAGGGCGCGGAACGCCTCCGCGGCGGGCGAGTGCGGGCTGCTCAGGGCAATCAGGTCGGGGCGGCCGTTCCGCGTCTCCAGGCCAGGCTTCAAGGCTACTCCTCCCAACGGGGCTCAGCGAGCAACGAGGGCTCCTGCACGCACGGGCTTCGGGTGGGGGCGCTCGATCCGCCGGTCCAGGGGCACGGCGCCAAGGGTGGTCAGGCCCAGGTACCGCTCCACGTCCTCCGGCGTCTTGAGCGTATCGTCCAGGTACTCCAGGCCGAACACGAGCACCAGGCCAAGGACCAGACCCAGGAGACCGGCCGCCAGGACCAGCACCCGCGTCTGCGGCCAGCTCAGCCGCGGCTCGGTCGGCTGGTCGAGCGGCGCGATGAGCACCTGCTTCTCCTGCACCTTGCCCTGTTCCGAGGCCGTGTGCTGCTCCTGGTAGACGCGGGCGAACTCCTGGGCGATGCGCTGGGCCCGCTCCGGGTCCACGTCGTCCACCTCGATCTGGATCTGCAGGTTCTCCGGGACGGCCGCCACCTTGACCTTGTCCAGCAGCGCCTCCTCGCCCAGGTCGGCGCGCAGGTTGCGATCGACCTGCCGAGCGATCGCGGTGGTGCGCACACGTTGCGCAAACTGCTGCAGCCGCTTCTCGATGGCCAGCGTGTTGCCATAGTCGAGGTCGCCCGAAACCTCGAGGCGGACGGAGGAGCGGTAGAGGGGCGTTTGCAGCCGGGCGAAGATGAAACTGGCGGCCGCGGCGCTCACGACCACGAGCAGGACGACCCACCAGCGCTTGTGTGCGACTGCGAGATACTCTCTAAGCTGCAGGGCTGGCTCCCAACGGGGGTAGCTACGGAGGCTGCCCCCACGATCCCCCGCCCGCGCGCCCGCGCCGGCCGGGTTGCGGGGGACACGCCCCCGCGCTACGACGATGGGTTGGAGGTTGGAGGTTGAAGGTTGAATCCGGCCTTCAACCACCAACCCGCAGGAAACGCCTACGCGTGCTGCCGCGGCCCCACGGACTATACGGGCGCCCCTGCCAGAGTGTCAAGCCAGGCCCGGCCCGAGCGGGAGCTCGCCGAGGACCGACGTGCCCAGGAGCTCCTCGGCCTCCCGACGGCCGCGGATCGTTCCATCCAGGTAGTTCAGCAAGAACGCGGTCCCGATGCCGGCCAGGAGCCCGACCAGCGTCCTGAGCCCGAGCTCGGCCGCCAGCGAGGCCGGGCTGCTGGCTCGTCCAATGCGGGGCCGATTGATGATCTTCACCTGTCCGCCGTCGGCCCGCAACTGGGCCAGGTAGATGGGGAGCCGGGTGTTCAGCACCTGCTCGTGCGCCGCGGCCAGGCGCGCCGCCATCTCCGCGCTCGCGGCGGTGATGATGACGTCGAGCATGCGGTGGGTCTTGCGCACGCGCGTGACCTGGCTGACGCTCCCCGGCTCGAACGGCTCGCCCAACGCCGCGCTCACGTCTTCGGCGAAGACGTCGCTCTCGATCAGCTTGGACAGGTCGTCGGCCAGGTACTCCGATGAGATCCACTCGTAGTAGCTGCTATAGGTGAAGTACTGGCCCCCCGTGCGAGGCTCGGGCGCAACGCTCACCGCCAGGGTGTACTCGGCCCGGTAGGCGGCCGGCCCGCGCAGGGCGAAGACAGTCGAGGCGACCAGGGCAGCCAGAGTGAGCCCGAGGATGAGCTTCCAGTAGCGCCGCACGACAGCCCCGTACTCTTTGAGATCCATGGCGTGCTCCGTGTTGGCTTGGACGGTTGCACACTATAGCACAACGGGTTGGAGGTTGGAGGTCGTAGGGGGCGACGGCCCTGTCGCCCCGCCGCCCCGAGGGCGGCAGAGCGTGGTGCCCAGGGGGC
>JACQUR010000352.1 GCA_016210245.1 Chloroflexota bacterium | reverse complement strand
GAGCGCGCGGATGGCTTCCATGGCCGCGCGCTGGCAGAGGGCAGCCAGGTCTGAGCCGCTGAAGCCTTCGGTGCCCCGCGCCAGCTCGTCCAGGTCCACGTCCTCCGCCAGCGGCATCCGCCCAGCGTGGATGCCCAGGATCTCGCGCCGCTCCGGTAGGGTGGGCAGCGGGAACTCCAGCACGTAGCCGAAGCGCCCGGGGCTCAGCAGGGCGGGGTCGACCAGGTCCAGGCGGTTGGTGGCCGCCAGCACCACCACCTCGCTCAGCTCGTCCAGGCTGTCCAGCTCGCCCAGGAACTGGCCGATGATTCGATCGGTCGCTCCACCGGTCTGCATGCCGCCCCGCACCGGCGCCAGGGCGTCGATCTCGTCGAAGAACAGCAGGCAGGGCGCCGCCTGCTTGGCCTTAAGGAACACCTGGCGCAGGGTCTTCTCCGACTCGCCCATCCACTTGGAGAAGACCGTCGCGGCGTCGGCGGTGATGAAGCTCATCCCGGTCTCGCAGGCTAGCGCCCGGGCCACCAGCGTCTTGCCCGTCCCGGTCGGCCCGCTGAACAGGATGCCCTTGGGCGAGCGGATGCCGGCCTGCTGGAACAGTTCGGCGTGCAGCCGCGGCAGCTCGACCGCCGAGCGCAGGAACTCCCGCACCTCGCCCAGCCCGCCCACATCCGACCAGCGCGCGTTCGGCTTCTCCACGAATACCTCGCGTGTGGCCGTGGGCTCGATGCCTCGCAACGCAGCCAGGAAGTGGCGCAGGTGGATCTGGGTGGTCGCGGCCAGTTGGGTGGGATCGGACACCTCGAAGCCGGCCTGGTCCAGCACCTCGTGCAGGGCGAGCATGCCGGCCTCTTTGCACAGCACCTGCAGGTCGGCTCCGACGAAACCGTGGGTCACCTCCGCCAGCCGCTCCAGGTCTACGTCCGGAGCCAGGGGCATGCCGCGGCTGTGAACGCGCAGGATCTGGAGGCGGCCCGGGCGGCTGGGCACGTTGACCGGGATCTCGCGGTCGAAGCGACCAGGGCGGCGCAGGGCGGGGTCGACCATCTCGGGCAGGTTGGTGGCGCCGATCACCACCACCTGGCCGCGGGCCACCAGGCCGTCCATCAGGGCCAGCAACTGGGCCACCACCCGCTTCTCCACCTCGCCGGCCACGTCGATCCGCTTGGGAGCCAGGGCGTCGATCTCGTCCAGGAAGATGATGCTGGGCGCCTTACGCTGGGCATCGTCGAAGATCTCCCGCAGGCGGGCCTCGCTCTCTCCGTAGAACTTCTGCATGATCTCGGGCCCGTTGACGTGGATGAACTCCGCCTCCACCTCGCTGGCCACGGCGCGAGCGATGAGCGTCTTGCCGGTGCCCGGCGGCCCGTACAGCAGCACCCCTCGGGGCGGCTCGATGCGCAGCCGCGCGAACAGGGCCGGATACTTCATCGGCAGCTCCACCAGCTCGCGCACGCGGCGCAGCTCGTCCTCCAGGCCACCGATGTCCTCGTAGCGCACCTGGAAACCCTTCGCCTTGGGCGCGGCGACGACCTGGAAGCGCAGGCTGGTCACCTCGTCCACCACCACCGGTCCCATCGGCTCGGTGGACACCACGCGGAACACCTGCTCGCCCCGCGCCAGGCTGGCCACCCTGACCCGGTCGCCGGGGCCGAGCACCCGTCCGCGCAGCTCCTGGCACATGCGGGCCTGGTCGTCCTGGTCATAGGTGCCCGGCTCGGGCGGAGCCAGGTGGAGGGCGAAGGCCGGGCTGGCCGAGCCGGGGCGCACCCGCACCCGGTCGTCCAGGCCCACCTGGGCGTTGTCGCGCAACAGCCCATCCAGGCGAATCGTGTGTCGCCCCTCGCCGCCCGGGTCGAGCTCCACCCGCACCACGGTGGTGCGCCGCCCGACGACAGCCACCAGGGCGCCCGAACTGAGGCCCAGCGCCTCGAAGGCGTGCGGGTCCATGCGGGCCAGGCCGCGGCCCACGTCGCCGTGCAGCGCCTCGGCCACCCGCAGGTAGATCTCCGGACGGCGCGTCTCCGCCGCCGGCTGGGGCGCCGCCTCCCCCGGCTGCGCCCCGGCCGTTGCGGCCAGGCCAGCAAACAACACCTCCTCCTCGGTCAGCCCACGCTCCTGGTCAGCCATGCCCCCTCCCCAGACGGGAATCGCAGCGCACAGGATAGCAGGTCCGCGACGGACGCGGGGACGCGGGGACGCGGAGACGCGGAGAATGTCCCCCCATCCCCCCTCTCCCTTGCCGGCCGGCTTCCAACCCGTTAGACTCCGAAGCTACAAGGAGGGGCCATGCGGAGGATGTTTGACGTGGGCGGTCGGCTCGACGCCGGGCCGATCGACAGGGGGCAGCACCAGCTTACGGATTGGGAGCTGCGGGCCGACGCGGTCAACCAGGCGCTCAGGGTAGTGGGGGTCAAGAGCACCGACGAGATGCGGCGCGCTATGGAGGACATGGACCCGGAGCTGTACTGGCGGGTGGGCTACTACGCGCGCTGGATCGTCGCGGTCGAGGCGCTCGTGATCGAGAAGGGCATCCTGACGCAGGAAGAGATCGATCGGAAGGTAGCCGAGCTGGAGTAGCCGCACGCGGCTACTCCAGCTCGGCTACCTTCCACAAACTCAGTACTGCGAGAGCGTCCCCTCGCGGCGGGCGCGGTTGAACCCGGCGTGGAAGGCCCACAGCCCCAGCGGCACCGTGGCCAGGCCGAAGGCCGCCAGAATGGCGAGCTCCATGCTCACCTCGCCCAGCCCTGCGCCGTTGATCAGAGTGCGGCGGAGCGCCTGGAGCCCGTAGGTGGTGGGCAGGGCATAGCCGATCACGCGCAGCCACTCCGGCAGCACCTCCAGCGGGTAGTACACCCCGCTCAACAACCCGGCCAGCACTCCCCAGGTGAAGGCGATGGGATCGCCCTGCTTGGCCACCAGCACCACCCCGGCCGAGATCAGCCCCAGCCCGGATACGCTGGCGATGGTCAGCACGAAGGCGGCCAGCACAGCAGGTAGGTTGGGCGAGAACGGTACGGCGAACACCAGCGCCAGCATGGTGAAGGTGAGGACCGCCAGCACTGTGGGCCACAGGAACTCGTAGAAGGTGGAGTAGATCACCAGCCGGGTCAGTCCCACCCGGGCCATGAGCCACTGCTCCAGCACGCCCAGGAACTGCTCGCTGTTGATCGAACCCGAGAAGGAGCGCAGCGCCAGGCCGACGAAGCTATTGAAGGTGGTGCCGACGATGATGAAGGCCGCGGCATTGTTGCCGTACTCGGCCAGCAGGTGCGTATCGCCAGCCTCGATCAGGCGCGAGAGGTAGACAAAGGAGATCACCCCGACCAGCATGTTGACCACGTTCAGCGCGAAGGCCAGGCGGTAGCTGGTCTGGTGGAAGAAGGCGCG
>JACQUR010000342.1 GCA_016210245.1 Chloroflexota bacterium | reverse complement strand
GCCGTCGCCCCCTACGGCTCAGCGACCGCCGGCACAGAAACTGGCCACACCCGCGGGCCCGGCTGCGTTGCCCTCACCCGGCGGCCAGGGGTATCATCGAGTCCCCGGGCCTTGCAGGCCCCACCGCCTAACGCTATGCATGGTGAGGGATGCCCATCACCGTCTGGGTCCGCCTGTTCGCCGACCTGGAGCGCTACCGGCCGGGAGTCCGAGGCAAGTTCAGCCTGGAGCTGCCGGAGGGCGCGAGCATTGAGACGCTGCTCGCCGCGTTGGGCGCGTCCGGCGAGACGGACCTGGTGATCGGGGTGGGCGGGCGCCTGGCTCGGCGGGACACCCGGCTGCAGGACCAGGACGAGGTCGAACTGCTCGCGCGGATGGCGGGCGGTTGACGGGGGAAGGAGAAGCAGCATGCCCAACGGCTTTTGGGATCGCATCCTGCACGTCGACCTGGCGACGGGCGCCACGCGGGTCGAGCGCCTGGGCGCCGAGTTCTGGCGCGCGTACCTGGGCGGGCGGTCGTTGATCGCACACGAGCTGTTGACCGAGGTGCCGGCCGGTGCCGACCCGCTCGGCCCGGATAACGTGCTCGTCTTCGCCGCGGGCGTCCTCACGGGCCTGCCCTTCCCCGGGTCGGCGCGGCACTCGGTGGGCGCCAGGTCGCCCCTGACCGGCGGCTTCGGCGAGGCCGAAGCCGGCGGGTACTGGGGTTCCGAGCTGCGGCTGGCTGGCTGGGACGCCCTGTGCGTCCACGGTCGCGCCGAGCGGCCCGTCTACCTGTGGATCAAGGACGACGCGGTGGAGGTGCGCGACGCGGCCCAGCTCTGGGGACAGGAGACCGGCGCGGTGGAGGACGCCATCCGCGCCGAGCTGGGCGACCGCCTCATCCGCGTGGCCCAGACGGGCATCGCCGGCGAGAACCTGGTCAAGTACGCTTTGATCGCCAACGACCTGAACGACGTGGCCGGGCGCACTGGCCTGGGGGCGGTGATGGGCTCCAAGCGCCTCAAGGCAATCGCGGTGCGCGGCAGCCACAAGGTCCCGGTGGCCGATCCGGCCCCCATCCAGCAGGTGGCGAAGTGGGTGATCGCCACTATGGACGGGAAGCACAACCGGTTCCACTACTACGGGACCGGGGCGATCATGAAGGGCAAGCACCTGGAGGGGCACCTGATCGTGCGCAACTTCCAGGACGGCCAGTGGGACCCGGTGGAGCAGATCGACGCCCTGGCGATCAAGGAGCGGTACGCCGAGCGCCAGACCGGCTGCTACGCCTGCGCGGTGCGGTGCAAGAAGCGGGTGCGGGTCGAGCAGCCGGAGCGCTACGCGACCGAGCCGCGCTACGGCGGCCCGGAATACGAGACGCTGGCTGCGCTGGGAACCAATCTGGCCGTCGACAACCTGCCCCTGCTGCTGCGGGCCAACCAGCGCCTGAGCCAGCTCGGCCTGGACAGCATCTCGACCGGTGGGACGATTGCCTGGGCGACGGAGTGCTACCAGCGCGGCCTGCTCACCGCGCAGGACACCGGGGGCCTGGCTCTCACCTGGGGCGACGGCGATACCGCGCTGCAGCTCATCGAGCTGATCGCCCGACGCGAGGGGTTCGGCGCGCTGCTGGCGGAGGGGACGCTTCGCGCGGCGCGGGCGATCGGGCGGGGCACCGAGCGCTACGCGGTCCAGGTGAAGGGCCTGGAGCTGGGCATGCACGACCCGCGCGGCGTACCCGAGCTGGTGCGGAATTATCCGGTCACGCCCACAGGCGGGGACCACACCAGCGCGGCGCACCCCCGGACCAGCCTGCGCAACACGGTGGGCTTGTGCCACTTCCTGCAGTACGACGAGGCCACGGTGGTGGACCTGGTACGAGCAGCCACCGGCTGGGACGTCGGCAAGGACGAGCTGCGGACGGTGGCTGCCCGCGGGCTCACCATGGCTCGCCTGTTCAACCTGCGCGAGGGGCTGACGCGCGACGACGATCGCCTCCCCGCCCGCCTGCACGAGCCGATCCGCACCGGCCCGCTGTCGGAGCGGCGGCTGGCGGAGGAGGAGGTGGCCGCGGCGGTGCAGGAGTACTATCGCCAGCAGGGCTGGGACGAGCGGGGCGTGCCGCGGCCAGAAACCATCGCGGGGCTAGGGCTCCAGCGCTACGCGCCCGCGTCCTGAATTCAGAGGGCAAAGGGCAAGCGAAACCGTGGTTTCGCTTGCCCTTTGCCCTCTTGCTCAGCGGCCTGCCCTGGCCAGCTTCTCTCGGGCCTTGCGCAGTTCGGCCTCGTAGCGCTGCTGGCCGATGAAGAAGCCCACCCGCTGGGTGGCCAGGCGCATCTTGTCGCGCAGGGGCAGGTCGTGGGTTTCGAGCTCGAGGATCACTTGTTGGAGCTTGGTCAGGGGCTCGTCCATAGCAGCCTATTGAAGCACGAACGCCCCAGCAGCTTCAACACTCACCGCTTCAGGCGCTCCAGCCGGCCTCGACGCTCGGGTCGCCCCGCGCAGCGAAACCGTGGTCGAGAGCGTGCTGCTGACGGCCAACGCCGCCGGCGCGGTGGTCGGCGGCCTGCTGCTGGAGGGCGGGAACCTCTCAGACAGGCCGAGCCCGTTGGCTCGCCCGGCGCGATCCGGCAGTGGAACCGAGCGACGTGCCATCCTGCCAGCAGGAAAACTGAGCCCTCGCCTGCCTGGGTAGTGACGCTCTGTCGGGGCGATGGCAGAATGGAGGTAAGGCTGTCAGTGTCAAGTGATTTTGTCCGCTTAACTGACCGTTAGCTCGGACACAATCATCCGACATCGACACAAATCTGCACTCGCCTTGACGGCTCGCCCAGCGCCGGCATACACTCGGGCGCTTGTTCGATCCCGCGGCGCGAGTTGGACGCCGGATCCCTGCTTCAGCGCTGGCTGATTCGTGGGCAACGTCTCCTCCAGGTTGATCGCCGACTTCTTCGTCCGGCCTGGCGCTCTTCGCCGGGCCTGGCTGCGCTCGCCCGCAGTCCCCCTCCTGCTGGCCAACGGCGCGGCCTTCGTGCTGCTCTACCCACTGCTGCAGCTCGCCCACGAGGCCTGCGCGCTGCTGGTCGCGGCGGCGCTGAGCGCGCTCGGGGAGCTCGAGCCGGTGTGGAACCTGGCGCAGTGGCTGGGGATCGACCCGATCTACACGGCCATGGCCGTCCAGTCGCTCACCCGCGTCGAGCCGCTCGGGTTGGTGGCCCGGGACTGGCCCGGCGAGCTGCTCCACGCGGCGCTCCCGGGGCTGTTCCTCCAGCCCGACCCGGACGATGCGGCCCTCGTCGCGGCGGCCTTTGGCGGCGGCAACCCGGTCCTGGCGCTCGGGCTGAGCCGCTTCGCCGCCGACCTGGTCTTGCTGGCCTGCGGGCTCGTCCTGGTGCATCGCGCACCCACCCTGCGAGCTTTCGGCTGGCTGGTGTTCGTCGATGTCTCGCTGCGGCTGGTGCGCTTTCCGCCCCCGATCGAGGAGCTCGAGGCCGCGGGCCTCTCGTTCCTGGTCTTCGCCCTGGCGCCGGGCCTCACCCGCCGCGACCTGGCCCTGAGCGACCTGGCGGCGCAGTATTCGGAGCCGCTGCTGGCGCTCGGGCTGGGGCTGGCCGCCCTGGCGCTGGCCCAGCTCTGCCTGTGGGGGCCGGTGCTGGCCTGGCGAGCCGGTCGCCGGCTGGCTGCGGCGGTTTCCAACCGGGCCGGGCCACTGGCGAGTGCAGATTTGAGATTTGAGAGTGCAGAGTGCAAAGTCACTCTGCACTCTCAAATCTCAAATCTGCACCCCTTCCTTGGCTGGTTGCCAGCGCCGCGAGGCCTCCTGCTGGCGGCGCTGGGCGTACCCCTGGCGGCCGGGCCCCAGCTCTGGGCCTGGCCGCCCTCCGAGCCTGAGCCAGCCCCGCCCCTCGCCAGGTCCGCGCCGCCAGCGGCTGCGCCGATGGTTCCGGTCGGCGGCGACGCGCCGCGCGTGGAGGCGGCCTCGGCCACCAGCCTGGCCGGCCCGCACGACGCGGCCCGGCCCCAGCCGGTCTCCCGATCAGTGGTCCGCGTCGCCGGCGGGCCGCCCGTCTTCGCCTACACGGTGAACGGCCGCCCGGAGATGGTGCGTGGCATGGGGTACAACCCCATGCACAGCGGCAAGCCCGCCGACGAGCGCCGCGCGCTGTACGAGCGCGATTTCGCGCTCATGCGCTCCGCCCACGTCAACACCGTGGCCGGCTGGGACGAGCACGAGTTCGACCAGGTGCTGCTGGACGTCGCCCAACGGCACAGCCTGGGCATCCTGATGCCCTATCACCTCGCCTCCACGACCGACTATACCGACCCCGAAGTGCGCGAGTACCTGCACGCCCGCATTCTGACCTGGGTCCAGCGCTACCGTGACCACCCGGCCATCCGCATGTGGGGCCTCAGCAACGAGGTGCTCCACAAGCTCATCCACCCCTCCTGGATGCAGGCCAGGAACGACCCGGTGAAGGAGCGCCGCGCTGAGGCCTTTGCCGCGTTCTTCGTCTCGATCGCCGACGACATCCACGCGCTCGATCCCGACCACCCGGTGATCATCCGCCAGGCCGAGGAGTCGTTCGTCGGTCCGATCCGCCGCGCGCTCGAGCGCCGCCCGGCGGCGCGCCCGTGGCTGGTGTGGGGGGTGAACATCTACAACCCGCGCCTGGCCAAGCTGCTCACCTGGTGGCGCGACAAGGGCCCGCCCCACGCGCTGGTCGTCTCCGAGTTCGCTGATGGTGGGGTCAGCCAGGCCGACCGGCCGCGGGGCTACCAGAAGCTGTGGAAGATGCTGCGCGAGCACGCCTCATTCACCCTGGGCGGCATCCCCTACGTCTGGTACACCCTCGGCCAGGAGGAGGTCGACAGCGTCTTCGGCATGGTCGGGCCGGACGTCGCACCTGTCGGCGACTCGCTGGAGGCCATCCGCCAGATGTACCTCGAGGACGAGCAGCGGGAGTAGGGGAGTGCAGATTTGAGATTTGAGAGTGCAGATTTCAATCTGCACTCTCAAATCTCAAATCTCAAATCTACACTCCTCCCTTACTCCCGCACCGCGCGGACGACGAGCCGCGAGAGGTACCGGTGCGTGGCGGGGTCGAAGACGCCGCCACAGGTGATGAGGGTCAGCTCGCTCAGCGGCCCCTGTCCGAACACCTCCTCGAGCGGCGCGTCCTCCGCATCCACCAGCCAGCTCCACGTCACCCGATAGTCGTACCAGTTGCCGTCCGAGTCGCCGACTCGCACCACGTCGCCGGGCTGGAGCTGGCGGAGCCAGCCGAACACGCGCAGCCGCCCGCCCCAGTCGACGTGGCCCGCCAGGATGACGTTGCCCGGTCCGGCCAGCGTCGGCCCCAGCTCGTACCAGCCGACGGTGTCCGGGTCGGACGGCGCACCCATGGCGCCATCGGCCTCCAGGCCGACCGGCACGATCGACGCGAAGACGCCGAGGCTCGGGATGTCGATCAGCGCCGGCGGCCTCCGCGCGTCGCCCGCGAGGCTCGTCTGGGCGGAGGCCTCCGTGGCCAGCAGGCCCGCCTGGACGGGACCCTCCGTGGCCAGCATGGCCGCCTGGCTGCCATCGCCCGTGTTTGGCAGCGCCCGCGGCAGGATGGTCACCCGGCTTCCATCGCCCGTGTTTGGCAACGCCCGCGGCAGTGGGGCGGCGTCGGGCGTGACCTCCGCCTCCGCGTCCCGCGTGAGCAGGAGCTCGACCACCATCAGCGGCCCCTCGATGGTGACGTTGCCGCTGTCATCGCTCTCCTGGATCTGGGTCCAGCCAGGCGACTCGGCCAGGACGAAGAAGTCCCCATCGTCCGCCAGGTCGAACCAGAAGTGGCCCCGCTCGTCCGCCACGCCGGTGGCGACCAGCACCCCGGTGCGTTGGACCTGCAGCGCCGCAGAGTTCGCCAGCGGACGGAGCATCCCCAGGGCGACGAAGCCACTCTCGCTCGCCTCGGGCTGGGCCGCCTGTCCAGCGCCCGGCAGCACGCCCCCGAGCAGCGGGGCCTCGCCCGTGGGCGACGGCTGGGGCAGACTCGCCCCGCCGCTGCGCCGCCCGTGCCCGGTCCCCGGCCCGGTCGGTGCGCTGAGCCGGTACACGTTCACCCGGGCGAACGGAATGGCCTCGCCGGTCTCTCTCGAGGCGACCACGCCCGTCAGGGCCAGGCTCAGGCGGAGGCGCACCACCACGAAGCGGTTGGGCCCGACCTTGACCCGCTCGCTCTTGCTGGCGTAGCCGGGCTTCTGGCCGGTGACGACGTAGGTGCCCGGCTCCAGGCCGCCAACGGTCGCGACGCCGCTCGTGTCGCTCTTCCGCTGCGCGATCACGCCCTCGGTGGGCGCGAAGGTGACGGTCAGGTCCACGTCCATGACCGTGCGCCCGGTCCGCTCGTCCACAGTCTCGATGCGGAAGGTGGACGGGCGCGGACGCAGGATGAAGTCCTGCACGGCGATGCGCACCAGTTGCACCGAGGCCGGGTCGGCCGGGTAGTAGTCCGGATGGTTGGCCGCCACCGTGTACTGGCCGGGGCTCAGGCCAGGCACCACGTAGTGCCCGCCGCCGTCCGTGGTGGTGGTGATCTCGGGCTGGCCGGTGGAGGTGACGGTGATCGTCGTGTCCGGAATGGGCGTGCCGGCGGGGTCCGTCACCGTGCCGGACAGGCCGCCCAGGTCCTGCGGGGTCAGGCGCAGGACGATCGTGCCCGTCTGGCCGGGCGGGACCTGGACGCTCCCGCCGGCCGGCCAGAACCCTTCCCTGGAAGCGTTGACGCGATAGGTGCCGGGCGTGACCTCGGATACGCCGAAGGACCCGTCATCGGCCGCGCTCAGGCTGGCGATCGTCGGCCCCTCGGCCCTGGCCACCACCACGCTGGCCCCAGGAATCGGTTGGTCGTCGACGCTGTTGAGCACCGTGCCCACCAGCGCCGCCGGCCCGGGCGCGAGCAGCAGCGTGCCGCCGACCTCCCCCTCCAGGGTAGCCCGGACCGACTGGCTGCTCTCCGGGATCTCCACGTAGCCGCCCGCCGCGGGCCCGCTGGTGGGCGAGCTGGCGTGGACCACGTACGTGCCAGCCGAGGGTGCGGCGAAGGCGAAGCCGCCGCTGGCGTCGCTCAGGATCGAGGGCGCCATCTCCACGCCGCCCTGGGCGTCGAGCAGGCGTACCACCGCCAACGGGATCGGCAGGCGCGTATCGCGATCCAGCACGAGGCCGGTGATCGCCCCCTGCCGCCGCATCAACTCCGCGTCGACGATGGCGGTCTGGCCGGCGACGACGGCCGTGCTTCCAGAGGCGGGCGTGTAGCCCTCGGCCGAGAAGCGCAGCAGGTACGGCCCGCCCGGCGGGACCTCCTGGACGCTGTACGTACCATCCGTACCGGTGGCCAGGGTAGCGAACGCCAACCCGCCGGGGGAGACGATCTGAACGGTTGCGCCAGGGATCGGCAGGCGGGTGAGCGCGTCGATCACCGTGCCGGCGATGGCGCCCAGCTTGGGCTTGAGCTGGAGGTCGAGCGTGGCCGAGCCCCCAGCCGGCAGCCGGAAGCTCGCCGAACTGGATGGCACCACCAGGTAGTCCGGATGGCTGGCAGCCACCAGCGAGTCCACGCCCGGGGCCACGGGCGAGAAGGCGTAGTGGCCGCTGGCGTCGGCGGCCGTAGTGGCGGTGGCGGCGCCGCCCTGGCTGAGCGTGACCGTCGCGCCCGCCACCGGCTGCCCGGTGAACAGGTTGGTCACCGTCCCGTGGATCGCGCCCGCCAGCGGGACCAGCGCCTGGTCCACTCGCGTGGCCTGGCCGGCCACGACCACTGCGCCCGCCGTGGCGCTGCTGTAGTTCGGCGCGCTGAACGCCAGCGCGTAGCTGCCCGCCGGGCGGGTACCGAAGTCGTAGCCGCCATCGCCGCCGGTCGTCGCCGTGGCCACCAGGCTGCCCGACGCATCGCGCAGCTCCACCGTCGCCCCCGGCAGTGGCAGCCCCGTGACCTGGTCGGTCACCGTCCCACTCAAGCTCCCCGGCAGCGGCGTGGCCGTCGCGGTCGGAGTCGCCGTGGCCGTGGCCGTCGGCGTCTCGGTCGGCGTCTCCGTCGGGGTGCTGGTCGGGGTCTCGGTCGGAGTCGCCGTGGCGGTGGCAGTCGGAGTCGGGGTCTCCGTCGGAGTTGCGGTGGGAGTCTCCGTGGCCGTCGGCGTACTGGTCGGAGTGTCCGTGGCTGTTGCCGTCGCCGTCGGGGTTTCCGTCGGAGTCGCGGTCGGAGTGTCCGTCGCCGTCGCCGTCGGCGTCGGAGTTTCGGTCGGGGTACTGGTCGGCGTCTCAGTGGCCGTCGCCGTCGGAGTTGACGTCTCCGTCGGCGTGGCCGTCGGGGTCGCAGTTTCGGTTGGGGTAGCGGTCGGCGTCTCCGTCGGGGTGGCGGTCGGGGTCTCGGTCGGCGTGTTGGTCGGGGTTGCCGTCGGGGTCGCTGTGGCGGTCGGCGTCGGCGTGGGCGTCTCGGTGGGCGTACTCGTCGGAGTTTCCGTCGGACTTGCCGTGGGCGTCTCGGTGGCCGTGGCCGTCGGCGTCGGCGTCGCCGTCGGAGTAGCCGTCGGGGTCTCTGTGGCCGTCGCGGTCGCGGTTGTCGTTTCCGTCGGCGTACTGGTCGGCGTGCTCGTCGGGGTCTCCGTCGCGGTCGCGGTCGGCGTCGGGGTCTCCGTG